>JAAYWZ010000200.1 GCA_012516175.1 Bacilli bacterium | reverse complement strand
GATATAGGTTTAATATGACAATAATAACACCTAAACTTATACTTACATATTTATCTTTTTTATTAAAGTCTTGATTTATCTTTCTAATATAATTCATACTTAAATAGTTTAAGCGATAGCTAAGGATGGCAGGGTCAAGCTCTAAAGGATAATCATTTATTTCAGGATAAATCTCTTTCAAGATAGAATTATCGCTTAATCTGGTCTTATCACTAACATTGATAATATCAACATTTTTTGGTATATCAACTTGGCTCACATCCATGGTACAATTAACAGCTAAGATGAGAATCCTTTGGTGAAAGAGAAAAAATTGTCGCTTTAATCGATGTTTGATTAAGTCAATCTTTTCAAGCAAATCATTAACATTAACATCATTGATTAAGGGATTATTATAAATATAGATGATGTTATAGTAGTCGTGATTAAAGTTCTCTAAGATTTTTTCTTCGATATTCAAGATCGCATAACCATATTTATCGAGAAAAAAATGCATGAGATTATAGGCATAGTATTCAGTATCGTTACTACGAAATTGGTCAGAATTAAAGAGATTGTAGTTATCCATAAATCAACATCCTTATGATTTGTACATTTTGTGTAACTTCTCTAAGAACTCCTGAAAATAATCCGGTAGTGGTGCTTCAAATTCCATAAATTCTTGGGTGCGAGGATGATAAAAACCTAGTAAAGCTGCATGTAAGTATTGTCCTTCCCTACCTACAGGCTTTTTCGGACCATATTTAGTATCACCAACTAATGGATATCCTATATAACTCATATGCACTCTAATTTGATGGGTTCTACCTGTCTCTAACTGACAGGCGATATATGTATATGGTCCTAAATGTTCAAGTACTTTATAATGCGTAACTGCAGTTCTCCCACCAGCCACTACAGCCATTTTTGTACGGTCATTCTTATCACGACCAATGGGGGCATCGATGGTACCCTCCTCATGTAAGATATTCCCGTGACAGATGGCATAATATATACGTTTTGTGACTTTTTCTTTAAATTGTTCAGCTAGGGAAATATGGGCTTCATCATTTTTAGCCATTACGAGTAAACCCGAGGTATCCTTATCGATACGATGAACTACACCTGGGCGAATCACACCATTAATCCCTGATAAGTCGTCACAATGATATAACATCGCATTAACTAAGGTACCAGTAAAATGACCATTGGCTGGGTGCACTACCATTCCACTCGGTTTATTAATAACGATAACATCTTCATCTTCGTAATAAATATCGAGCGGGATATTTTCTGGCTGAACGTCCAAATGAGCAGGGTCTTTAACTTTAACGACGATTACATCTCCCCAGTTTACTTTATAACTGGGTTTTTCGATTCTTTTATTTACTTCAATAAGTTCTTCTTCCATCATTTTTTTAACTTGATTGCGCGAAAACTCTGTAAACACAGTCGCAATTAGTTTATCAAGCCTAGTACCATTATCTTCTTCTTGCACAACGTATACTAATGTTTCCATCTTATCACCCCTTTACAAAAGTTGTGTTATGATGAATGTGATTAACCCAATTAAAACGTATAGATCCGCTAGGTTAAAGATGGGGGTTGAAAACCTATTGAAAGAAAGCATCAAGAAATCAACGACTTTTCTTCTGATTAACCGACATGTTAGATTCCCTAAAGTGCCGGAAATTAAGAAGATTAAAGAGATGGTGTAGATTGCATTATTAACTAAGTCGCCATCGCGATATAAAAGGAAACCAAATACACTGAAGGCTATAGTTTTAATGATGGCTAACAGTACCCCATGACTTTGTAAAATACCTAAAGCTGCACCGGTATTATAGGTTAAGTAAAAACGGATAAAAGGGATTTTCAAAATATATTCATTCTCAACAGTTAAGTATTTTACTGCGAAGAATTTAGTTAATTGGTCCAAACTTACCAGAATTAGAATTAACGAAATGATGGCAACCATTTTTACACCTTACATAACAATTGATTTAATATAAAAATAGATTCTAATAATGATTAAACTAACGATAATGATTTCAGCAAATAAATACGTAATTAAGTAATGAAGTTTCAAATGTTTATAGGAATTTGATTTAATCATATTTAAGATTAAAAATAAAAAATAGGAAAAAACCGTGGACGTAACCATAAAAATAATAAAGGTTAATTCTTTATATGATCCATAAATGTAGAGATTCGCAAAGAAAGCGATTAAAATTGATAGGAGGATATAAGCTTTTAATCTAGTAGATAAAGTTAACTTTCGGAACGCGCTATCTCTAAAAGTATTATGATAAAGCGTTCTAAAGAAGGTTTTAATTTTATCCATAATTCTCCATTAAGTGATTAATCGCTTTCTCAAGAGTCTCTACAGAGATAATTTTCATCTTTGATTTCATCAAATCGCGAGCTTCCACAGCTTCTTGATAATGAAATGGAGGGGTAAAGAAAATATCAACTTTGGCTTTGCAGGCACCATAAACCTTCTGTTTAATCCCACCAATGGGACCAACATTACCATTAATATCTATCGTACCAGTACCAGCAATTTTTAAACCAAAAGTGATATCAATGGGACTAAGCATATTATATATACTCAATGCTTGCATAAAGCCAGCACTTGGACCATAACCTGACCAGTCAATATTAATAATTCGCGGATTAGAGTTTTCAAAATCCAAAACAATATTGGTATAAGTATATCCTTTATATAAACCTAGGATACATCTATTTTCTGATTCAATAAAAGTTTTCTTGATATTAATTACAACTTCTTTATTGTTTCTTAAAACAGTGAGTGTAAATGGTTCTTCACATTTAATCTTTGATAAAGCATTCCAAGTTTCATCATAATTCTTAACGGGATTATCATTTACTTTAATGATAATGTCTCCAACTTTGATCAACTCATAGGCAGGTGTATTTTCAATGCGATCAATTATGACTAATCCATTTTCTTCATATTTTAACTCTTTTCCTGCTGCTTTATAAGAAGCGATTAAGGCATTATAAATAGAACTAGCCTTATATAATTTATCTTTTTCAAGTAGTTCTGCGATTGGTTCTGAGTATGTTACCTTACTCATCTTAAAGATTTCTGCTTTTCGATTATACTTGGCAAGGATATATTGAAAAGGACTGGGTTTATCCACTACTGTTACATAGGATGAATTAAAAGAGCCTTTAACTTTTTTATGCGGATAGGGATTTTCGACTGTTAAGAAGACATTCTCATTTTCAACGCCGCCAGGAAGATTCACAGAATAAGGTAAAGGATATGTGAAAAAGATGAAAAGGGTAATATAAATAATGCTGTAGATAATTAGTGACTTATAGTTCTTTTTCAACCATTCCTTAACCTTCATTTATTGCACCCCTTGCCTCAATCTTTATATCATCAAACAAACGATATGTTACTCCGCTTGAGTCAAGCATTCTTTTTGCCGCAATTACACTGTCAGAATCATCATATTTACTATCATAATACACTACTTCTTTAATTCCACTTTGAATGATTAACTTTGCACACTCATGACAAGGAAATAATGTAACATACATGGTACAATTCTTTAAGTTGCTTGTTGAGTTTAAAATCGCATTGGGCTCCGCATGGACAACATAGGGATATTTCGTATCTAACCAAGCACCTTCTCTACCCCATGGATAAACACGGTCATCACAACCAAATGGTAATCCGTTATACCCAATACCAACGATACGTTTATCAGGATTGACAATACAAGCTCCAACCTGAGTGTTTTCATCTTTGCTACGCATTGCTGATAATAAAGCTATTCCCATGAAATATTGGTCCCAAGATAAATAATCTTCGCGCATCTCTAACACCTCTACTGCATCTAATATCTATATTAGTATAACATAGTTTTACCAATTATTAAAATACTTTTAACCTAATAAAAAAAGGCTTAATAGCCTTGGCGCAATTCCTCCTGAAGCAATAAGTACTCTTCATCGGAATAATCTTCTTTATCTGGTATTTCTTCTACATGGTAACCTGTATTATTTATTATCTTGATAATGATATCTGGATCTACTTCCTTTTTAAAGGTGAGGATGCTATTGGCGTGATCGATAGTAAAATCAGTGATACCCTTCTCCTTAAGTGTATTTTCAATTTTCCAGTTACAAGCAGCACACATGGTGAATAATTGAAACTTCTTCATGAGGACCTCCTATGTATCTACTCATGTTCTATTATACTAGACAACACAATAATAATCTAATAAATAGATAAAGAAAAGGGGATGATTCATCCCCTAAACTATTACTATTTTGCGGCTCTTAGTGTTTCTTCAGTAATTAAATCGGGGTTTTCCCCTTTTAAAATTGCTTTAACCTTTTCATAAGTTAATTGTGTACCAGGTTTACATTGGGTAACATCTGCTTTACCATCAAGTAATCCTTGTGCCATCCCACTACAACCAGGATAACCACAGACACCACAGTTAAATCCAGGCAAATTCTTAACAATTAAATCAAAACGTGGATCTTCTTCAACATGGAAGACATTACTAGCATAAGCTAATATTAATCCGATAACCGCGCCAATCGCACCCACAACGCCCGCAACGATTAAGCCATTGACGAGACTATTCATTTACTTCACCTTCTTTTGAATTAGTTAAGTCTTGTTTAATTTCTTGGAGAAGTGCTTCTTTTCGATTT
The DNA here is from genome assembly GCA_012516175.1 of Bacilli bacterium. Taxonomy (GTDB): domain Bacteria; phylum Bacillota_I; class Bacilli_A; order Haloplasmatales; family Haloplasmataceae; genus JAAZCR01. Next base: position 41,154 of record JAAYWZ010000200.1, on the reverse strand, counting down.
GGCTCTGCAAAACTACAAGTAGACGACATGCAGTGTTCGCATGCTAAACTTGGTAACTCACATCCTTCTGGAAGTGGAGTTTTTTTATTTAGATACCAACCAATTGCGAAAAAGGCACCTAAACCAGTTATTAATAAAGCTATATATAGTGCTTGCATCTTATAAGATCCCCGCAAATCCAATAAAGGCAATGGACATTAACCCAGCGATTATTAATGCAATTGGCGTACCTTTAAAACTTTCTGGGATGGGTGCTTTTTCGATGCGTTCCCGAATTGTTGAGAAGACATAGATAACTAAAGCATAACCAACCGAAATACCAACACTATAGACAACCATTTCGATGAAATTGAATTCTTTATTGATATTAATTAACGCTACACCTAATACAGCACAGTTAGTGGTAATTAATGGTAAATAAATTCCTAACATCTTATAGATTGCTGGAGCGGTCTTTTTAATGAACATTTCCACAAATTGAACTACCCCAGATATAATTAAGATGAAGACAATCGTTCGCATATATTCTAAACCAAGGGGATCAAGTACAAGCCAGTAAACACTCCATGTTAATATGGATGATAAAGTAATAACGAAAATGACCGCAAGACCCATACCAATGGCTGATTGACTCTTTTTCGATACACCCAAGAAAGGGCATGTACCTAAAAATTGTGTTAACATGACGTTTTGGATTAAGATGGCAGAAAACGCCAACGCTACTAATTGACCAAAATTCATTGCTTATCCTCCTATTCCTTCGCTTGGGCTTTCTTTGCACGTTTAAAGCGAATCGTGTTTATAATTCCTAATAAAATGCCTAACGTGATGAAAGCACCTGGAGCGATAACGAAGATACTGGCTGGTTGTACTAAATCAAATGGGAAGATATCTATGCCTAAGAAGGTACCGGAACCCAATACTTCTCTGACAGTTGATATTAGAGTAATTGATAATGTAAAACCAGCACCCATTCCTAATGCATCGATGAAGGACGCAAAGACACCATTTTTACTCGCAAACGCTTCTGCCCGTCCTAAAACGACGCAGTTAACTACGATTAAGGGAATGAAGATCCCTAGACTTTCATATAAACTAAAGGCATAGGCATGCATGAACATATCAACAATGGTAACAACTGTCGCAATAACAACGATATAAGCAGGAATCCGAATATCGTTAGGAATAAATTTTCTAATTAATGAAATGATGACATTTGACATGATTAGGACAAAGGTGAAGGCTAAACCCATACCAAGCGCATTAGTAACTGTAGTAGTAATCGCAAGGACGGGACACATCCCTAAGACTAACATGAAGACAGGGTTTTCCGAAAAGATCCCTTTTAGAAAGTTTTCTTTATTGTTCATTATTGGTACCTCCTTTGAGGTTCTTATTGAAATAATCTAGTGCACGTTGAACACCATTTTTCACCGCATTACTACTTTTGGTTGCGCCTGATATAATATCAACGTTACTTACATTATCTTTACCAACAAAATCTTCTTTAAAACTGTCTCCTTTTACTTTTGTACCTAAACCTGGTGTTTCTTCAACATTTAAGTAGGAAAGACCACGTACTTTACCATTTATATCTATACCGACGATAAATTGAATCGCTTTATAAGCATTAGGAGCATCTACATAAAAGACATAACCGATTAATTCTTCATCATCATTATAAATTAGATAGTACTCTATAAGGGTTTTATCATCTAACTTAACAGTGTTGTTTTCATCTTTTAAGGCATCAAGATTAACTTCTTTGAAAATTTCTTGAACACCATTGGCAAGTTTTCTAGCTTGCGCTTCCGCAATTGGTCCCTTGGTAAGGTCATTAACTACTCCCATTAAGAATCCACTGAGAAATGCGATGATAAAGAGGACTAAAGTTAAATGAATGTATTTTTTCATTAGTTAATACCTCCTAAACGGGCACTTGCCATGAAGACTAGTCCGATGATCAAACCAGCTGTAACCACCCAAAAGATGATTTCTTTAACAGATGTACCTTTTCTTTGACCCATAAAGGCATTATCAATAATTGGCGTAAATGAGTTCATAAAGAGGATGGAGAATAGTACACCTTCAGGTAAATTACCTAAAGTTCGAATCGCGAATGTTATAATCGCTAAGTATGTTGCAAATATAACTCGACCGCGTTTCGTTAATGGTTGGGTTACTGGTTCTGTAGCCATGAAGACTGCCCCGAATAGTAAACCACCCGTTAAGACATAGAATAATGGATAATAAAGACCTAATGTATTTAAACTTAATGCTTCACCAAAACCAGTCCAACCTAATGCATCTTGATTTAGTAATGCAACACCCCAAGTCATGAGGAAGACTAAACCAACATAGATGACAGGAACGAACCAGTTTATAGTTTTCTTAACTACTAAATAAACGAAAGCCAGAACAATCCAGAATGATAGACTTTCACCAACAGCACTTGGATAAAAACCTAAGAATATGCGCCACATTGAACCATACAATTCTTTGAAAGTTGCAAAGGTAAACAAACCTTCTTTAGCAGCAATCGCAAGTGGAGTGGCACCAGCAACAGCATCAGTAATACCGCTTGTGGTATTATTAATACCAAAGAAAATCGAAACAAAATTTAAGTTAAATGGCGTTAATTGATAATTGGAAGCTTGTTGTAGTAACGAGGTGAATGAAATAGTTACAAATGCTCGTCCAACTAATGCTGGGTTGAAGATATTATGACCGACACCACCAAAGAGGCTTTTACCGATGATGATAGCGACAAAACCACCAAGAATTACAACATATAAAGGTGTGCCAAATGGTAGTGATAAAGCATATAACATACCGGTAATTGATGGATAGGTGGTTGCCATGCTTCGGAACCAACCAGCAAAATCATTAAATTCCTTTTTTACATATCTATTCCATATTGTTTCCGCTGCGATACAGGAAAACACACCAGTAAAGATGACTAATCCTGCCCGAATTGCGACTATTATTCCTTGCGTAAAGGTTGCATCTAAGAAAATCGTCACATATAAGAATTGAAATAGCATCGCGACTATGGCCATGGGATAAGTGGTAATAGGTAAATCTAACATATATTTATGGGTAGAGCGACCGCTATGAATATGGGGATACGGTGCGACTTGAATATTCGTCATGTTAATTCTCCTTCCCAATCAAACTACTTTGTATTTTTTACTTTTACTTGATAGTATGTCTTACCACGACGAATCGCATCATTAATTAATATATGGCTTGGACATACATAAGCACATGTACCACAATCGATACATTCCATTACATCTAATTTACCTAATCGCACTTCATCCTTAGCAAGGGCAGCATCTCTTAATAATGTAGGTTGTAAACCTGCTGGACAATTGAAAACGCAGGAACCACAACGTACACATGGTTGTTCATCGCGAATAAAGAAACGTGGATCATGTTCACTAAAGTGTAAGACATCTAAAAGCACATCACCAACTGGTTTCTTATGGGGAACTTCGTATTTATGTTCACCAAGTAATACTAAAATACCTGTAAGTGCTCTTGTAATGACAAAATCATCATTCTTTTGCGCAACACCCATCATTGGCCCACCAGCAATTATTCGGACGTCACCTAAGTCCTTTGCGATGCCACCAGCTTGTTTAATTAATTCACTGGCGAGCGTACCGATGCGCACACGGTAGTTACCAGGTTTAATTACACCTTCACCACCAACAGTGATTACACGTTCTACTAAAGGTTTCCCTTCAGTTATCGCTTCACTTACTGCAACCGCCGTTGAAATATTATTGACAATAACACCACACTCATAGGGGTATTTTTCGTAACGACGTTTTAAAGTGCGATATACAACTTGACGTTCCCAACCGGCTGGGTATTGATTTGGAACTAAGAAGACTTGTAAATTATCGTATTGAGCACACTCTTTAACTAAGGCTTCATAAGCTTCTTTATAACCTTGTTTTAGAACGATAATACCCTTTTCAGCTTGGGCAGTTTTCATTAATATGCGTAAACCATTAACAACATGGAAAGTATCTTCAATCATTACCCGATAATCACTAGTTAAATATGGTTCACACTCAGCACCATTTAAAATGACGGTGTCGATGTTTTCGGCACCACGATATTTCGCATGGGTGGGGAATCCTGCACCACCTAAACCAACGATACCTGCTTCTTCAATACGATCTATTAGTTCATTTTTCGTTGCTTTTTCAAAGTCAATGGGCGTAAATGTTAATGTTTCATCTTGAAAGTCATTCTTAATCTTAATGCAGACATATGGAAGTCCAGTACGATGATTCTTGCGTTCTGTACCAACAACTTCACCACTTACCGTTGCATGTTTAACAAGAGGGACTCCTGTTTTGCGTACGGCGATTTTTTGTCCTAACTTAACTTTATCACCTGGTTTTACAAGTACCTCAAAATCATTACCTTTAACAGATAACGGAATGTAAACATATTCTGGGCTTGTATATGATACAGTTGCTAGTTTAGCAGTATCATCTTTTTTTCCAGGAATGATAACTCCTTTTTTCGCCTTAAATAGCTTCATTCTTTTAACACTCCTTGTAGAAATTTTCACATCCTAAAAGATTATAACCTTATTAGGTGTTAAAGTAAATACATTGAGTTTTTTTTCACAAGTTATAGCGACAAAATTTGACTTCTAAACGACATTTTTTTACTAGTTATTATAATAAAAAGAGGGATAAATATTCCCTTATCCCTACATTATTTGTTTAATTGCCAAAAGCACTAAAATAATGCCACCAAAAATCGTTGCTTTTTTACCAATATATACCTTTAACTTACCACCAAAGCGAGCACCAAATAAAGAAAAGATTAATGTTGTAATACCAACAATAATTGCTGTATATGTACATTCATCATTTACTAACCCATAAGATAAGCCTGCTGCAAAACTATCGATAGCGGTTGCTGTACCATACAATAATAGGATTCCCCAGGTTAAAAAGCGATACTCACCTGTTTTTAAACATTTTCTTTGTCTACAGTTTATGCATTCATTATTGTTTGGACAAGTTTCTTGTTTCTTTTGAAATGAATCAATTAACATCTTTATTCCTAAATATAGGAGTAATAAAGCAGCAAGATATTTATTAAATGCTAGTAGTTTTTGCCCTACAAGATTTAAAGTCAGAAAACCAAATAAGAATAATACTCCTTGAAAAATCCCAAAAGTAAAGCCAATCTTACTACGGTCAATAATACGATTAGCTAGTCCACTCATTCCTAAAGTTATTGCCATCGCAAAGGCATCCATCGCTAAGGCGACTGATAATAGAATTGTAGTTACAACATCTTCAATCATAGAAAACCTCTCCATTAAATAAAAAATGACTTTAATATAATAAGGAAAAACCTATTATATAAAAGTCTTGCGCAAACGATATAAAGCCAGGCTATATCCGTGATTGTTGACTTTATATACCCATAAAAAATGGGCCGCTACTCCCTTTTATAACCTTTAATATTCTAAGGGATTAGGCCCTATTTGTCAAGAAATGCTGAATACTTTATGCCAATAATTAGTCGCAAATTGCACGATACTACCAATTAATAATAAGGAAAGAATCGTACCAATGCCAATATTATTAAAAGGTTTACTATTAATGATACTGATTAACACAGCAACAATAAAGGCTATAAATTCCGATACTGTTTTGCCAGCAAGCTGATTTAACTTAAAGCGATTTTGTAAACTTAACATAAACACTTCACCAGTGGTAGGTGGCAATTTACTTAATATGACTAAAGATATGCCATTACCTAATAAGAACAAACTGACAAAAAAGCAAAGGAATCTAAGAGATAGATTAGATAATTCAAAGACATAAATATGCTCAAACCATAAGTCAATTAACCAACCTTGAATTAAGCCAGTAAAAATCGCAATAAAGTGTTTAGGATTAAAATAGATTAGCTGTGAAACAAGAATAATGATAATACTTGCGATAAACACCCAAGTTCCTACAGTAAACCCATAAAACTCATAGAGGTTATAAAATAAGGCATCCCAACTTCCTACACCTATATTAGTTTTTAAGTATAGGGCTATCCCCATTGCCATGAAATTAAGTCCCATAATAAAGATAAGTATGTTAGTCCAGCGTTTCATAGTTCCTTCCTTATTTATTAGTAATCAAATTGATTACTTTATTTTAGATCAATATCACCTGAAGTTGCTTTGATACTTACTGTGTTTGTTCCATTTCCTACTTTGCCACGTTTATAGTGATAGGAATCATTACCACCTAAAGTTTCATAGTTAAAATGAATATCGATATCGCCACTAGTTACATCAATTACAAAGGAAAAATCTTTTTCCTTTATATATAAATCAACGTCACCACTAGTTACATTAATATCAATCTCATACGTACTACCCACTACTTCTAATTCAATGTCACCTGATCTACTCCGACCTGTGAAATTACCATTAAAACCTTTAACTTCTAGTTCGCCTGATAGACTTGAATAGTCTAAATTACCGTGAAAATTATCGATGTTGACCTCACCAGAGGTAATGCTTAATTTTAATTCATCATTTACAGTAAAATCACTAAGTTCAACTTCACCACTAGTTATAGTAATCTTACCTTTATTAATAGTCAAGTCATTTAAACTAATTTTACCACTTAATGATGATAGATAAAGTCCATCTAGGCTCATACCATTGAGATAAATATCACCACTAGTAGAGTTAACATCTATTGCATGTATATATGTTTGTGGTATGTAGACATCTAGTTTTAATCTTGTAGTCATTCCTAAACCAACTTGGATAAGTTTTTGTCTAGCTTTAAAAGACAACTCACTATTATTTTTCGCTGATTGCATGCGCTTTGGTTCTTTACACATTAAGCATTTTACATAACCATGATATTTAACAAGGATGTCACTTCGTTCGCTTTCTATATAGAAAGAAATATCAGCTATAGTACTTTCAATATTAATCATCTCTATATTTTCTAAGGGATAACTACTTTCATCATCAATATTATATATTTTATAGATACCATCATCACCACTTGCAAGGAGGGATCCAAAGAAACAAATGACTGATACCACAAAAACAACACTACAAATAATAATGATCTTTTTAATCATGTTTATTCCTCCGACTCGAAATGATATCGAGGTTAAATCTCAAGTATTTTATCGTGAGATGATAGAATAACCTGCACAAATATAACACCCCAATAGTCCAAAGAATTCCACCTGAAATTAAGGATAAACTTAAAAATATACCCGAAGCAATATTTGGGATTTCAATTAATGAACTATTAGTTAATGATGACCCTAAAAGTAATACACCAGTTATACTTAGTGCTCCTCCAGAAATAAGTAGACCTAAAAGAGTTCCTACAACAACTAAAAATGGTCCTACGACAAAAACGAGATTAAAGAAACCTAGTCCTACTGACGCAAATACCGCTTGAAATAAATTACGAAGAGAAAAACTTGATTCTACTTTAACAAGATGATAATTAGCCTTGATTTCTTTTCCTAATTGTTTTGGGTTACCTAATGATGAAGCGATTTCTTCTTCTGTTCTACCCTTACTTAATCCAATTAGAAAATGTTCATGATAATCATAGAGAATATCTTTGATTTCTTCATCAGGTAATCCTTTTAGATTAGCTCTTAGTACTTCTATGAACTCATTCTTAGTCATTAAGCATCCGTCCTTTCAAGATTCGATTCACACTATCGGTAAATTGAAACCACTCTTCCTTAAGTTCTTTTAGTACACTCTTACCTGTACTAGTTAACTCATAGTATTTCCTAGGTGGTCCTTCTTGAGATTCTTTTAAATATGTTGTAACATACTTTTCACTCCGTAAGCGTGCTAGTAAGGGATATATAGTACCTTCACTGATATCGAGATTTTTTGATATTTCATTAACTAATTCATATCCATAATAGTCTTTCTCTTCTAGTAAGGCTAATACACATAACTCTAATACACCTTTTTTAAATTGGATGTTCACGCTCTTCACCCCATCTATATAATATCATTTAGTACCTTGTATAGCAAGATATATGTTTATAAAGTATACTCAATTTATATATAAATAGTAGAACAGAGAAATATAACAAAGCTTATTAAGTATTTACTACATAACCCTTATAAGCTAAAATGCCAATCTTCTCACATAATTTATTTAATATTAGTCTTTTGCGAGATCACAAAAAAAGATGTTAGTTGCTTAGACTAACATCTTTTTTGCTAATTATGATGTTTAAGTAATCTGATATTCTTTTCGATTAAGGCTTTCCTTTGTTCAACACAATCAGCACTTCTTAATGGATCACTTGGTGTATTGAAACAATAATCAAGGAGTTTACCTATTGTGCTCGTTGCGACATGGCATCTAGTATCGCTAGATGCATAATACAAATATACATCACCTTTTTCTGTGACTACCCAGCCGTTAGAAAAGAGAACGTTAGATACATCCCCTACTCTTTCTATCCCTTCTGGTGCTAAGACATAACCACCAGGTGCTGCAATGACTTTTTTAGGATCATGCAAATCAGTCACGAAACAATATAATACATATCTTAAACCAGCTGCGGTATTTCTAACCCCATGTGCCAGATTTAACCAACCTTTTTCCGTTTTTATCGGTGCTGGTCCTAATCCATTCTTAACTTCCATGATTGTGTGGTAAATACGGGGATTTACTAAGAACTCTTCTTCAATTATCGGATTAGTAATATCCTTACATAGCCCAAAACAGATACCACTTCCACTTCCGGTATCAATAAAACCATCTTGCGGACGGGTATAAAAGGCATATTGACCATCGACATATTCAGGATGTAAGACAACATTCCGTTGCTGGGGTGATTTAGTTTTAATATTGGGAAGCCGTTCCCAATGGATGAGATCTCTTGTTCTTACTAATCCAGCTTGAGCGATTGCACTTGATAAATCATGGAGAGGTGCTGCTTTATCTTTACTTTCCGAGCAAAAGATTCCATATATCCATCCATCTTCATGTTGAACCAAACGCATATCATAGACATTGGTTTCATCAGTTTCGGTATCTGGTAAAATAACTGGATAATCCCAAAACTGGAAATTATCAATACCTGTAGGACTTTCTGCTATCGCAAAGAAACTCTTGCGATCAACTCCTTCTACCCTTGCAACTAAATAAAATTTATTATTTAAATAAATTGCTCCTGGATTGAATACCGCATTTACACCCAAGCGTTCAAGAAAATATGGATTAGATTTAGCATCTAAATCAAAGCGCCAGAATAAGGGAATATGGTCTTTGGTGAGGACTGGGTTTTCATACCGTTCAAAAACCTCCCCACCCTTGATTACTTTACGATTGGGTTTACTTAGTAATGCTTCGTGTTCTTGGAGAAGATCATAATACTTTTCATGTATCAACTTTCATCCATCCTTCTTAGTAGTTCTATGCACATTCTCCCATTATGGTAGGGACATTTCCAAAATCCTGCTAACTCCTTACTTAGTTCTGGTAGGTAACTATCATCAACTTCCCAGTACCATTCACCATAGGGTGAGATGAGATATTTTTGGATAAATGTGACGATTTTTTGAATATAGGAATAAATCAAACTATCTTTCGTTTTCTGATAATAGTTATATAAACCAACAATAGCTTCTGCTTGAATCCACCATACACGCGTTTTATCTAAATGACCATTAACATTTTCATTAATGATACTGTTATGGTCATAAGCTTCTTCAATCACACTTTTAACTAGATTATTAGTTACTAATTGAACGGCTTGACTTAATGACTCATCACCTAAGACTTCACACGCTTCATCAAGCAACCAGCTACACTCAATATCATGGCCAAAGGACTTAATATTAATTAAGGATTGCCAGTTTCGATCAAAGAAACATTGTAAATGATGTGTCAAATTATCATAAATATTATCTTTAAAAATATTTATTAAGAAGGTTAAACTCTTTTTTAAATCTTCAGTTTTCCACACACGATATAAAGCAGTGTATGCCTCAAGCAGATGAAGATGAGTGTTCATGGTCCTCTCAGCATTGATACCTGTATAACCTAACATTTCATTAGGTTTTTCCTGCCAAAACCGATAAAACTCTTCTAGATAACCTAGTTCATCTTTACCCTTTTCCTCTATTAAATTGAAAATATCTTTAGCTAATTGAAGTGCTTTCTTGTCTTTACTCGCAATATAATACTCCGTTAAACCATAAATAGCGAAGGCTTGGGCATAGATGTGTTTACGAGTATCAACAGAAATACCTAAATAATCTACTTCCCAAAAGATACCTAACTGTTCTTTATCCCATAATTTAGTGCTTAAAAAGTCATAAGCAGCTTGGGCATATGGAAGTAATTGCTCATCCTTAAGTAAATTATATGCTGCTGAAAAGAACCAAAGAATTCTTGCGGTTATAATTCCACCTTTATTTGCATACTTATCAATACTACCCTTACTATCAACATAACCATAATACCCACCATGATGAAAATCACGTAGATTTTTCCAAAAGGTTATTATTTGGTGGAGAATTTCATCAAAAAGCTTCTTCATAAGCCACCTCATTAGTGAGTTTACAGGGAAGGTTTATCCTTCCCTGTAAACAGTGCTGACTTAATTTAGTGCTGGTAGGATTTTTAGAGTCTTAATTGTAATTATATTGTTACTTTCATTATCTGTCCAGTCAATCGAACCAAACCAGAATTCAAATACTGGATTACCACTTGTTACGACGAATGAGTATTCTATAGTTTTGAAATCTGTTGTTACATCAAAGAGATTACCACTTGTTTCGATTCCTTCATATGGGAGAATCCATGGATCTTCGTTAAGCTGTTCACCAATCTTAATACCTAGACGACGCGTCTTGTCAGCTTTGACTTCAATAACAACCTTATAGCGTTGACCGATTTCAAATGGTAATTCTTCACCACTATATTTCATCTTAACATAACTTGCCCAATCACCTGGATTTCCTACTTCAACAACTAATTGACCATCAACATATGATGAATCAGCATTCTCAGCATCCTTTTGGAGGGCTAAGAGGTCAATCGCATTTTCTTCATCATATTGGATTATTTTTTCAGGAATAATCGCGATGGATTGGAAAGTTACCATGTTATTATGTTCATTATCGCTCCAATCGATTACACCAAGTAGTACTTCTAGTGCTGCATCTCCTTCTTTGTCAACTGTGAATTCAAATTCAAAGGTTTGATAATCTGTTGATAACATGAAGATATTGCCATTAGGATCTAAGCCTTCATAAACTTCAAACCATGGATCTTGGTTTAATGCTTTGCCCAGTTTTATACCAATCTTTCTTGCTTTTTCCGCTTTCGCTATGATGACAATTTTATAATTTTTACCATATTCAAGCTGTAAATCACTTTGATAATACTTCATCTTGACATAGGATGCCCATTCTCCGGCATTGCCAATAGTGACAATTAATTCGCCGTTTTCATATACACTTGTTGCTTCTCCACCATTATCTTCAACTGATTTATCTAGTTCAAGTAATTCATGGGCATTTTCATTATCATAAACAATATCTTTAGAAGATACTACTTCAATAATTCTTTCTACAACAGTTTCGTTACCAGCTTGGTCACTAACACGATAAACAAGGGTATAGACACCAGTCTTACTAGTATCAACACTACCTTCGATATGGTCTAAAGTGAGGGTAATTGTACCATCAACATTATCGGTAACTGTTACACCTTCTAATGGATCAAATGTATCACCAACAAAGATTTTCTTGCTGATAGCACCACTAATTTTTGGTCCTTCTTTATCATTCACAGTGAAAGTAATGGTAATGGTGGTTTCATTACCAGAGGAGTCTTTTATTGTGTATGTTACAGTATGTGTACCAGCAACATTCAAATCGAAGGTACCTTTATTAATCATGTAGTCTTCAACAGTAATATCTCCATCAATGTCATCAACTACTGTTATATACTCTTTCAGGTCAACATCAGTTTCTTCAAATTGATCAAACACGGTAGGTAAATCATTGTTTTGTGTAATGGTTGGTGGTGTAGTATCTGCTTCTTCGAGCACCTTAATCTTGAGAGTGTAGGATACTTCATTTCCATATGAATCTGTTACAGTATAGACAACATCATATTCTCCAGCTTGATTCATCTTTACAGCACTTGCATCGATCATATCTAAAGTTACAGGTATTTCACCATCTTCTTTATCTATGACAGTTACGAGTTGTGTGAAGTCAGGTAAAGCATCACCAATTGCATAAGTAGTTTTAATACCCTTCTTAGGTGTGATTTCCGGAGCTTGGTCTTTCATGCTTAAGTAATAGAATTGCGTATCATCGAAGTAAATCTTATTGTTCTTTTCTTCGTCACCCCAGGTAATAGAACCAACTTTTAATTCCCATGCAACCCGTTTCAATCCATATTCTGATTCAGCTGCATGGATATAGAATACAACATAATGGGTTACCCACTCAGTGGTAATGCGGAAGGTTACATTGCTGGCACCTTCAAAGTCTTCAATCCAAGGATCGCGACCTAAGTCTAAGCCACCACGCACCTTCATACTCCGGTCTTTCTCAGCTTTTACTTTAAAGGTGAATAAGTACCAACCAGGAACATTGAAGGAATCAGTTGTGACATTAATTAAGGTTGGACTTGTCGCCGAATCCCAGCCACCGGGATTTACAACATCAACAACTAAGACACCATCTTGCGTATAAGCAGTTACATCGCTACCGCCACCAGATAAGGCCCATTGTGTAGTATCCCATGCTCCATCATAACCTGGGTCATTAATAATACCGGAATCGAACATCATGTAGAAGTAGGCTGTCCGTTCTTTAACCGCCGTATTACCAGCATTATCAGTTACTGTTATCTTAATAGTTCGCTCTCCAACTGTTTCAATGTCAAGATCTGTAAAGTCGACTTGGAGTCTACTAGTAACATTGCCATCAAAATTATCAGTTGCAGTTACACCTTGTAAAGCAAGATAACTGATGATATCTTGACGTCCAACTGGAACACGAATTGCGGTATCGCCACCCTTAATTTCGGGTGCAACTTTATCAGCTATTCTACCAAAGTAAAGTGTGATGTTATCAAGAATAATTGTACCATTTGCACCCAAGTTGAACTTGAGTTCGGCATTAGTCAATGGTTCAGTAATTTTGAAGTATACTGTATAAATCTTCATTTCATTACTTAGTGTAAAGCTATGTTCGCCAGTTACAGCGTTGGTTAATGAAGTAGAGATGGTCATAGTTTGTTCACTACGAGCCGTAAAAGTCAGTTTTACAAGACTATATTCATCTTCTTCCTCAATAGTACCACCAGTAATACCAGTTTGAGCTAATGTTGTATTTTCTTCTGCTAAAGTTACCACAAGTTCGCCATTTGTTACTGCTAAAGTACCATTAGAGGTCCAGTTTTCATAATTTTCATCAAAAGTGCCATTTTGAACAGCGTTTTCTTCCGCAAAATCAAAATCCCCTAAAGTTACTGTGATCTTACGCGTTCTTTCAACCTTATTATCAGAGTTGTCAGCTACAGTGTATTTTACAAGATATTCACCTGGTACCCATACATTGACAGAACCTTCTACTTCAATACTACTTGTTAAGTTACCATCAATAGTGTCATTTGCTTCGACACCTTCCATTGGGTCAAATTCTGACCCCACGAGGACTATAACATTACCAACACCTGATAAGATTGGTGCTTCTGTATCAACAAGGATAACAGTTACTTTTCTTCTTGCGGATGTAGTGTTACCATCGGAATCAGTAACAGTAAACTCATCCCAATATTCACCAACGATATTAGGATTAACATTACCAGAATACTGAATTTCCTCTGTTAAATCACCATCCTCAACATCATATGCTGAGATACCTTCTAGGGGTCTAAAAGGTTCACCACGTACAATCGTAATGTCTTTTACCCCGTTAATAACAGGTTTGTTCACGACTGGTTCAGTCGTTGTTACTTGAGTAGTTGTGGCTCCTGTCGTTGTCGTTTCTGTTGTAGTTTTTTGGAATAATTGACATGAGACTAAAAGAAGCAACAACAGCACCGAAAACAACGCAAATAGTCTTTTCATACAATCCTCCCTTTCAAGAAATATATTTTTATTTACTTATTTTTTATATTACATTCCGGCGATACCAGAACGGTCTACCCCTTCTATGAACCATTTTTGTGCCACAAAGTAAATTATTAATAATGGAATTATCGAGATAATAATACCAGCAAAAAGAACTCCTTGATTAAAGATGTTATGAGCTGCACCTAAGCCAACTGAACCACTAGGATATAGTAATTCATATGTGGCTCTGAAGTTTTCCACGGCCATTGGTAAAGTGGTGTATTTTTCACCAAAGTACATGGTAGCGAGACTTGTTTCATTCCAATACCAAACGAAACTATATAAGAAACAGATGAGGAATGCTGGTAAACTTAATGGAATTGCTATGGTAAGAAAAATTCTAACCGTATTTGCCCCATCAACTTCAGCAGCCTCAATAAGTTCATTTGGAATTTGGCGAAAGAATTGATAGAAAATCAGAATGAATATTGTTTGTCTTAACCCAAACCCTAAAAGTGCTGGAACATTAAATGCTTTTAACGAGTTTAGTAGATGTATTTCTCGAAAGATAACATAAGTAGGGATTGCTAGGAGAATCGTTGGTACTAAGAACATACCAACGAGGATCCCCATTAAAATCCGCTTAAAAGGAAAAGTGAACTTCGCAAAACCATAACCGATTAAACTACTAGATACAATGATGCAAATTGTCGGTGATAAAGTTACGATTAACGAATCCCATAAACGTGGTATCGCGTTTAAGGTGTACCAAGATTTTACATAGTTTTGTAAGTTAAAGTGCTTGGGTATCCAGATACTCGTTGGGTCAATTAAATCTTCGAGGTTCATGAAGCTTGACGCTAACATTCGTAATAAAGGATAGAGAAAGATGAAACTAATACCAATCAGTAATAGGTACAAGACGATTTTAAATACAAGTCCATCATTACCATAAATTCCAAATAGCGTCCGTTTTAGTCGCTGTTTATTAAGTTTTTTCAACTTCATCACCTCGCTAATTGTATCTTCGTGAAGCTAACTTCACGATACCGCTATAAACTAGGATAATTGCTAATTCGATTAAGAAAAGAACCCAAGCGAGCATACTTGCATAAGCACGTCCAAACTTCACATCAACCATCGTTGAATTTATTAACCCAATAATGGGATTGTTAGAGAGATTACTGTAAATTACCGTTGTATAGATAATATTGATAAACATCAATGGTATTAGCTGTGGTAAAGTTATCTTCCAGAAACTTTCCCATAGACTTGCCCCATCGATGGAAGCAGCTTCATAAATTTGCGAATCCATTTTTTGCAGTCCTGCTAAAAAGATGAGGGTTTGGACACCACTTAACCAGAGAAACAGCACTACCCGATCAAAAGTTCCAATAATAATTGTCGCAATGAAATCAGGAAAATAGAAACTAATTGATTCGGTAATCGCATTATTAACGATGGCAGGAACGGTTAATAAACCATAAGTATTGAAATTGCGAATCATCGAACCACTTAAGAGAATTACGGGAATAAAAAAGATTACTCTGAAAATACCTCTCCCAGGTAGTTTTTGGTTCAACATTAGTGCTAAGATTAGAGAAAAAACTAATACAATTGGAACAACTAAGGCGATATCACGAAGAAATGACACAATGGTAGTTACATGTTCGGGATTGTTTTTAAATAAACTGAAATATTGTTTTAGACCAAATCCCTTAACAATGAACTCGACGATTTGCTTTTCTTGGTTATAGACATATGCTGCAGTATCCGCAAAACTCATCCTTAACGAAGAGATTAGTGGTCGTAAACCTAAGATCACTAATCCCACAAGATATGGGGAAATAAAGAGATAACCAATTATCATCTTGCGTTTACGATTACTTAATCTCTTGTACTGCTTCCACAACCACTTAAGTCCTGAATATTTACTTACATAAAACCAAGCTAGTTTTAAATACCTTAATGCTTTACCCATGAAATTTACGATTTTTGCTTTCATGAGTTATCTCCTCCTCTTACCACGACATTAAGAGAAGGAATCGTAAAATCCTCATGGTTAAAATCACTATTTGTATAATTAATATATATTTCTACGCCATTATCATAAGTGACCTTGCAAATCCCCTGAGCGATGTATTCGTGATTTATCATTTCATTACCTACTACATGTCTTAAACTATCATTTATAAAGTGATAAGTCTCATTAATTTGATTACGCCAGAGGTTATATTCTGATGTATAGACCCACTCCGAGTTGGTATAGCGTAACTTATGGGTTGGTTCTTTCGTGATAATGAAACTTGGATAAATGTTATATTCAATCAGTCTTAAGGAGATTAACTGATAATCACTCATGAAGTTAATATGGGGAGAATACATTTCGATATGTCCGGAAAGAACTAAAGGTATGAATGGTACAGAATCAGTTATATAGGTATATTTATTTGATTCATAATACATGTCATAGTTACTACTGATATACGGATAAGTGTAACTATTAGCTTTAAATAGTGCTATTTCAAAATCATTTAATTCTTCAAGTTCCTGAATTACTTCTCTAATGGCATCATCACGATAATGAGTTTTTGATTTATATAGGTATGAGTAGAGTTTTTCACCGAGAAAATCAAATGCCAACTTGTCAATCTTTAATTTGTTATAAGTCTTCTTGTATCTAAGAACAGTCTCACCAATATCCTCGTAATTTAAATAGTACACTTCATCAAACAATGGTGTTGGCAGTCTTGTAGTTGATAAGGAAAGATTCATTTTCTTAACTAAACGGTTATTAAAATTAGTGGTAAAAGCAATTATCGGATTATCATAATAGAAAATATCGAGATTATGCTCATCGAAATACTTTTGCATCGCCAAGAAGTCATCTTTCCCACCAAGTTGTCTGGCTACTTTAGGCTTTATTGGTGTATTGTCGTAGAAACCACCTTTATTCCAACCGATATAAATAACTTCGACATTATTGATATTTTGCTTATTTAAATCATCCATTATAGCGATAACATCTTTATATGTAGTCATCGTAATATAACTCTTACCGAATAAAGATGGTTTAAAATCTAATCCGATGATGTCTAAACGAAGTGGAACATTTTCTTGAGGTCTTACAGTTTTAAGTTCTAAGTTATCACGATATTTCTTCGCCATACCAACATAATTAGCATCTTCATGAGATAAAAAGCTGAATCGGACAATAAAATCACTTGGATATGGTTTTTCCGTAATGATAGGTAATCCTGTTGTGTCAGTCGTACTCATACGAACGACAAACTTTTCTCTAACAATATCTTTAAAGAATGTCGTATTAAAGCGTACATTATTGTAATTGTATGGATATGAGTGGAGTTCTGCATTACCCATACCTGAGATTACTTCCGCTAGAAATGCTGCTTGATTATAGCCATGATTTACACCATATATCGCTAAATTAACGGTTGCTTCATCTTTGAGATGATCGTAGACCCTAGTTGGAGTCACAATACCAGGATCATCACCAAAGACACGCTTGACATAAGCTGTGCTTGACGGTACATTAGTGTAACGAATTAACGCCCCCGATCCATCAGGAATAAAACTATATCCATTAATCTCATAGTTTTGACTACCAAAATACGGGAATACATATATCGCTTTAATCTTATATTCTTTTGGTGTTTTCATTGCTGGTGATTGGTATGGCACTTCGACAATGGATTCATGAATGACGCGGTAAAAGAGTTCTTTTCCTTCAATATAAACCTCGATGTCAAAAGAAATCCCGAGTTTTGTGAATTTTACATGAACATGGAAGCCTTTCTCATTAAGAGTGTATGTTAACTCAACAGAAGCACTAGGATTTGAGACATATTCTTGCGCTTCGTTTAAGGTGGTTGAATCAAAGTATTCAATCGATACACCACTCTCAATGAATTGTCTTGCTTTACCTGTGGTTACAAGACGCTTATAATCTTTGTATACTGAATACCAGATATAACCTGTATCCTTTACTCTTACCGCTATACCTAAAGTGTTTCTCAGCAAATATAGTTCTAGTTCATGATTTTCTGCTACTAATTCATAACCTAAACGCTCTAACTCACCCACTTCAGGTATTTCGATTGGGGTTTTATTAGGAGTCTGAGTAAAAAAGTTGGAGTTAGGTGTTACTAGGCTAGCCACATTATAGGTTTTACTTTTGTATTGTGGTTTTGCTTGCACAACACTATAGATACATAATGATAAACTGAAAACTATGGCTAACGTTAGAACTCTTTTAACCACGTAACATCACTTCCTTAACGATATCAACCACAAATTCAACTACTTGAATTACCATGATATAAACCATGATGGCAACTAAGATAATGATGATCATCATCAATACTGTTAAAATTAGGTTAATAATCGTCTGTTTAATGGTAAAATTATGGGTCTCTTTGACATTCGCGAATAACATCACAGCACTCCACGAAAGCATGACAAACATCCCAAAGTGATAAAGGAAGGCTTCATTATATGTTATAAAATTCGAGATGATAATTAAGAATGGTAATATGATATATACTGGCAGGAGAGCACCAATAGTATTTATGAAGATAGCTCTAAAAGTCCCTTCTCCTTCCATAAGCGAAGAGATAAGATGATTCGCTATCACAAAGGCAATGATGGGGAAGACAATCTTTAATGCTTCTTTAAAGAGAACTGTTCGCTCAAGAATGAAGTTATTGAATAAGAAACCTGTATAAAGAATACTTAGTATATAAATGCCAAAGAGGATCACCAGCATTAAGAGACTAGTTTTAACAGAAATCCTCCGATGGAACTTAACTTCGTAACAAGTATCAGCGGGATTTTTGATATATCTAAAGGAAAACAATAATTCATCTATTGTTTTCACATTCTTAAGTTTCTTAATATTTGTTTTAACTGGTGTTAAATAAGCATATCGACGATTAGTAAACTGAATCGTTTTTAATGCAACAAATAAACCAAAGATGGAAATCATTAAAATTCCAGCATTTTTCAATAACCACTCGTTACGAATTTCCCAGAAGGCATCACTGTATTGTTCCTTTGCATTTGCAATTTTGAATTTCTCTAAAGCTTCCTTATAATCATGTTTCATGTATTTGGCAAGACCAATACCTTTATGAGCTAAATCATACATAGAGTTATAACGGAGTACTTCTTCCCAAATCGATTGACTTTCAATATACCTACCCTCGTTATATAGTGCTAAAGCCTCATGTACAGTTTTCGCAAATAGAGTTTCTTTGAAGATTTGCAGATTATTGCGATTATCATCAAGCACTAGTAGATTACCTTGAGAATCAACCGCAATCCCACTAATTGAACTGAATAACCCTATCTTATCGTAACCATAACCGTTTCCTGCGAAGATAAATAAGACATTGCCATCATAATCATACTCGTAAATAAAACCACTTTGGGTAGCTACATAGAGATTACCAACATGACCGGGTATACTATCAACAAACTTATCGCTCGCAATCATTTCTACTGGAAAGAAGTTGACACCACCGATGTTTACTTTCTTTACAGTATCCCCAACATTATTTCGGATAACTGTTTGGGTAACAGTATAAATAAAACCTCGATCATCTAAACTGACATTATATGGTGGTGGGGGTATTTTTTTCGTTAAGATTACTCTCGGATTATCAGCGTATAGTAAGTATTGAATTCTATCCCATAAAGTTCCTTTTACGCTATTAGGTGCAAAGTAATTTAAAAATCGGTTTTCGGAATTGACTAAGAGAATACCGTTATAACTTCCCTGACTAACAATATACATTGTATGATTCTTATCTACGGCAATTTTTTCGGGTCGATAGATAAATTGATCTACTTCTAAGATTCTACTTTCTGGTCGACCTAACTCTTTATAGAAGGAAACTTCTCCCAATTCCTTATCATATTGATAGATGAATACTCTTCCTGTTGTTAGGTCATCCTCTTTACCAAAATCAGCGATGTAAATATAATCGTCACGGACATAAACACCTGTTGGCGTTGTTAACCGATCTTCACCAAATGTTGTAATTAATTCATAATTATTATTTAAAACGACAATTCGTTTATTTCCAGTATCTGCCACAAAAATTGTATCATCATCTGTGATGAACAAATCTTTAGGCTTATTAAATGTATCACCATCACCAAAACTCTTGATAACTGCCACTGGCTCATATGCTTCCTGTGTTTCTACCCATTCTCCAAACCTGTTGATGGTCCTTGTCACATAAGGTGCTTCAGCCTTTACTGTTAAAGAAGGGACCACAACTAGGATGAAAACAAAACTTACAAAGAAAACCAGACGTTTCATCATTTTATACCTGAATGAGCCATAGTACTCATGACATTACTTTGCAAGATGATAAAGAGAATAAGGTTGGGTAGAAAGATGATTAAACTAGCTGCTGCTTGCATTCCCTGAGCAGCGATACCACTAGTACCTAGGGTTAAAGAACTGAAGAAATATGGCAATGTCCGAAGACTCTCATCATCTACATAGAGTTGTGAGGTTTCCACATTATTCCATGCCGCTTGGAATGCGAGAATCGCCACTGTGGCTAAAGCAGGTTTAACTAGTGGTAGGACAATTTTAGTATATATCTGCCACTTATTAGCACCATCTACTAATGATGCTTCGTATAGTTCTCGCGGAATTTGGTCCATAAACTGCTTTAATAAGAAAACACCTACAGGCATAGCTAATAAAGGAATGATATGAGCTAAATAGGTATTGGTGATACCAAGACTTTTAATTACAATAAAACGGGGAACAGCCACCGCTATTGCCACAAACATAATCGCAATTTGATTTGCTTTAAACAAAGTCTCTTTTCCACGATAGTGTAAGAAGGAAAAAGAGAAAGCTGCTAGTGAACCGATTAGGATTGTAAAGAAGATAATTGCACTAGTTGCAATTATACTGTTAAACAAGTACCGTGAAAAAGGTATGCCCGATTGGCTAGTGACTTCGATTAAGTTGCGGAAATTCTCAAGTGTGGGACGTTTCACAAAGATGCGCGGCGGATAAGCAAATAACTCATCGAGGGGTTTAAACGCATGCGAAATGATAAAGATGATTGGAATCATCATCACCGCCACTATCGGAAGAACAATGAGGATGAATTTGATTTGACTTTTATGAAATTTAAGGGGATTGACATTAGTACCTAAGAATGCTTTCTTTTTGCGCATTTTAATCCCTCTCTCCAAAGAGTTTTTGTGCTACCCGATTAAAAATGAGCACCATAAGAAGTAACACAACCGATAATGCAGAGGCATAACCCATCTCAAATTTACCGAATCCATAATCATTCATATGGTCAACGATTAACCAACCCGCATATTGCGGTGGTGGAGTTGAACCAGTTAAAGCACTCGCAATACCAGCTGCATTGAAAGTTCCAACTAAACTCATGACTGCCCCAAACAACATCTGTGGTTTCATTGATGGAATGGTAATATAGAAGATTTCTTGCCAACGGTTTTTTAAACCATCAATATAAGCTGCTTCATAAAGTTCTTTATTGATGTTTAATAAACCTGAAAGCATCGCTAGAAATCCTACCCCCATACTACCCCATAACCCGACGAAGATCATGATACCAAAAATGATATTGGTATCCTGAAGCCATTGAATTGGTTGATCTATTAAGCCAAGTTTTAAAAGATAATAATTTAAATAACCGCGATTATCACCACTAAACATGACCTTCCAAACGACACTCATCAACACACCACTAGTAAGTGCTGGTGAATACAGAATAATCGCAAAAACAGTCCTAATACGATATGTCAACTGTGACAATAACCACGCAAGGAGGAAGGAAAGCATATATCCTCCCGGTCCAATTATCAAGGCATACTTAATTGTAGTTGGCAAAGCATACATCATGAAGTCAGTGTCTTGAGTAAATAAGGCAATATAATTTTCTAAACCACGCCATTTAGGAAAATTGATAGTATCATAATAAGTAAACGATAATAAAGCAGAAATAATTATTAGTACTACCACAAAAGTTACAAAGATAACCGCATAAGGTAGGACAAAGAGATAATTTGAGTTAAATCTCTTATGAGTACGTCTATTATTCTTCATGATTCATCACGTCCCTTACGGGGTATCCAGTTTTCTATATTACTGTTGTTAGGTACGATGTATTCTTTCACAATTACCCCATTTTCGAGATAACGGAACTCAGTGAACTTTCTTCTTAACTCTCGATCAATTCGTGGAATTGATTCATCAATCGCAATACGATAATTGACTTGGTCAAGCACAACTTTATTGAATATATTGGTGATTTCCCGCTCGACAATATAGCTACCAGGGATAATTGCTGGTATACGCGACCACTCAGCTTGTTGTAAACCTACTCTCTTAACACTTTCATCCCATGCAGATCTTTCTAAAGCTTCTAAGTTAGCGGGAATTGACATATATCGTTCACCTAGATACATTTTGATATATTCATGATACTTAACTTGGGTATCTGTTTTATTCCACCATTTTACTAGTTCCCAAGCTTCTTCTTTAAGCTTGGTGTTCTTGAAGATGATGCTTGCTTGTCCATAAGTAGGTGCCCAACGGTCCACCACACCATCATTATCATAGTCGTTACCAGGTATAGGTACCATCTCCCATTGACCACTTAGCTCAGGTGCTGCGTATTTAAGCGTCAGGTATAAATCGGAAGTATGAATACCAATTGGTAAGGTACCAGATCGAAAATGCTCAAAGAAACTAGGGACCTGTAAAGGAAGGTTATGAATCGTGAATAAATCAGTCATGAACTTTATCGCATTGGCTGTTTTTTCATCGCTAAGGCTACTTCCTAAACCATTTTCCGTATAGATTTCGCCACCAAATTGATAAATAATTTGACTTGTAAGACCATATCCTTTATAGGCACCTTCACCACCCAAAGGATGATAAAAGTTCATTTGGTAACTTTGCAAAATTGGTAACATTTTAAGGACATCTTCCCAAGTATTTGGAGGGGTTAAACCCAAAAAGTCTAAAATATCTTTTCGATAAAACAAAAAGTAAAAACTTTGGGTTTCTGGTATCCCATATACTCCATCCTCAAAGATCATTGGTGTAAAGATATTAGGATGATAGTATTGTACTACTTCCGCAAAATCAGGAAATTCTTTAAGGTTAATCAACATTCCCCGTAATGCATAGTTGTAAGGCTCCCATGATTCAATACCTAAAACAACATCAGGATTCGAACCTGTCGCATTAGATAAGATGATTTTTTGGGTATTAGGAAGGATATTGACTTTGACTTCTATTCCTGTCTCTTTGGTAAATTCATCATCAATCATGCTTTGAATGATGTCTAAGTAAAGTCTGGATCGACCCATCCATACTTCGAGAACATCATCATCGGGATTAGATTCAAACTTATAACGTTCATCAAAAAAGGAATAAAAGAATGATTTAATACCATCGATAAACTTTACAAAGAAATTAACTCTAGGTTTAGGAAGGTTATTGACATTATGGATATAAATCATATCAATATCTATTGGTTGATTTTGCATGGTCGCTATCGCATTACCAATTAACTGATAACTAGAACCACTACCTTCATTTAATTCGGCCAATTTACTTGATAATTTATTAGGTCGTTTAGCTAAACGCTCTAGTTGGTCACTAGCAACTAGTAATGTTGACAAATCAGGTACAGATTTGGATGTTGGATCAAGTTTATTGATTTCATCATAGATGTCTCTAACACTTTTGGAATAATCAATTAAGTCTTCTTTTACTGTTGGTAGGTATCTAATGATATCCCAATCAATAAATGCATTGGTACTTCCACCAGTTATCGTCTTTACCGCTAAACCTAAACCATTGATTTCATCCATAATAGTATATAACCTATCAATATGCTCACTCAAATGGCTAAGTGATGTTTCTAAGCTTAAGGTGTGCATACCTTCTGTTAAGTAAACCATGTAAGGAGTATCCTCACCAAGAGTATGATTAATCCATTTACGGTCGTATTTAAAGAGATAATTATTTAGTTCTTGGAATGGCACTTCACCATCAATATAGATACGCCGTCCTGATGTTAATCCTCGATAAGAATTCTTTAGCATCTTAAAACTAATGTAGTAATAACCTGTTCTTTCAACTTTAAACTCATATGTAACCTTACTACCACCCCTACTCATCGAACTACCATCGAGCCGATTTAGTACGGTGTGCCGAAATGTGTATGGTTCCATTGCTGGATCTTTATAATAACTGGCCTTAATCTCTAAATCGTTTTTATATGTAAAATGCTCTCCTTGAATTTTAATCATTTCACCATGGGAGAATGATGGTAAGCTAGGGTTGTAGTATTCTTCATAGGTTATCAAAGGTTTTGTATTATAGATATAGATATTACCTATTAAGAGTTCCATATTTTCCGCAATAATCGTAATAGTGTTTTTTCCAGCATTTAATAAGAATTTAAAAGGTGTATCAAAGCGATGTAAAGCATCTTGTAAATAAGTTTTATACCATTTCAATTCTGAATTGGAATATGGTAATAACTCATTACCATATCTGTTATAACGGTTTTCTTGTTCCCTTGGAGTTAACTTCCACTCCACATCAAGGGTTAAATCAGTCATTTCATTAAAAGGTTGTTCATCATTAACTTTGATACTAATAATGGGTTTAGTGGAAAATGACTCAGTTATATAATAATCTATACCTATTTCATAAAGCCCTGTGGTCGGGACATTGATTTCTATACTAAGTGCATCAGTTTTTGATAAACGAGCAACTTCACCATTGGAATAATTTGATTGCATTTCAAATGTTATATGATTATTTAAATTCTTATAATCCTCGACTTTAAAAACTAACTCATTATTTAAAGAAACTACATCATATTGCTCTTCCCATGTACGCAAAACTCTAATATAAGAACCTTCTCTAAATTTACCTGCATCATACCATACTGTATCTTTTGTATCATTCGCATATGCTTTTTCGGAACCAACAATTATAAATATTAAGGGAATTATAAGTATATATAGCATAATAAGAATGCGTTTCATTTATCCCACCTCACTTTTTATATCAAGGGGAATAAATCCCCTTGATATAAAATCGCTACTAATTACCTATACCCTAATCGTTCATCCATAGCCTCAATTGCTTGTTGATAGGCTTGATCTGCGGCTTGTTGAATTGTATCCTTTAATGCCGCATATGTATTTTGACCTGTTCTGATTTCATAGAAATAGTTATAAACTGCACCATCTACTTCATCCCACCCGATGACTTCCTTATTTAACCGAATTGCACCTTTTTTCAGGCTCTCGATAAATTGTGGAGAAATAAATCCAGGTGCTACTTCACCATAAGGAATGGATTCCCAAATCTTATTACGTCCTTCTGCATCAATTCCATAATCAACAATCGGATATGGGAAGTTATTACCACTGACATATAACTCAGGATCATAGAGTTCAAAACGTTTTAATAAACCTTCTTCGCTAAAAGTCATCCATTTAAGTAACTGATATGCTGCATCCTTATGTTCTGATAAAGCGGATATTCCACCTATATCGGTATTACCACCAGTAACACCACCAGGACCAGGATAAATATCCCATTCAAACAACATATCGTCAAAGTAATCTTTTAAAGACCAAGTCGGTTCTTGCCACATACCAATCATACCTTGATATGTTGGTGTGAATGCTGGATCTTGGTAGTATTCTTCAAGTTGTTCAGCTGATAATTCAGGTACACAATAACCTTGTTCAATTGCTTGTCTTTGTGAATTCAAAGCCATTTGGAACACAGGATCATCAAAGTTGAAGCGATTACCATCAAAACCAAATTCAGCCCAACCAGAATCCTTTCCCTTTAATACTTTGGGATATATCCGATGATACCAATCACACCCAAATATCCCGATGATATGACGGGTTTCATCATTTACCGCTTTAGCGATACTGGTCATTTGTTCAACGGTCCAATCATATGATGGTCGATTTATGCCAGCACGGTCAAGTAGGTCAAGGTTCACTACCCACACATTTGGATAAACGAAGGTTGGAATCGCATATCTCCGCCCTTTATAGATTCCTGAGTTCTTCACCGATTCAAAGATATATTTGGTATCAGGGTCATTGTCAAAGTAGTCGGTAATATCAGCTAAGATATTATATGGTAAAAAACTACCCATTCGTTGAATTAAGAAGACATCTGGAAGATTATCAGTTTCTAGTAAACCTAAGAATAAAGTATCCCAGTCATAAAACTCGCCCACTATTTGCATTTCCACATTTATATTAGGATACTTTTCCATGAATGCTTCGATTAGTAATACATCGATTGTAATGGTATCGGGGTTATTATATTGCCAAGTCGCATAACGTAAAGTAATTTCTTTTTCTTGCCAATCTGGTATTCCATTACCATCTTTATCCCAAAAGTCTGTTTTGGTTTGTTTTGTCGTAGTGGTACCATCAGTTTGTCTGGTAGTAGTTGTTCCCCCACCTTGTTTTGTTGTTGACTTTTTCGCTCCATTAGTACAAGCAGTAATTAATCCCAAACTCACAATTAGTAAAATAAGCAAAAATAACTTTTTCATGATTCCCTCCTATTAACCTTTGAATTATTCAATAATAAACGCAATATCCTCTTTAAAGGATAATCGAAGTTCAACCATCTCGTTACTAACATCTAAAGTTGAAGTAGATAAAACTTCACCCGTCATCGTGTCAAAGACACGCAATGTATATGTCCCATTAGCGAATGGAATCTTGACCACAATCTGGTATTTTGTATATATTTCCGGATAATTATATTTCCACTTTATATCATAGAGGTAACCATAAATGCGATTATCAATACGGTATCCTAATATACCTACATCATCATGAGAAATACTTATCTTATCTTCTAAACGTAACTGTTCATAAGTACTACCCACCATATTTAATTCTTTCGCATAAGTTGCTGCTCCTTTAAAACGATTGTAGAGATTTAAATGATGAACCAAAGAATCAAACCACCAATTCATCGCTCCACCAAGGCTCCCCCCCATCATTCCTGCCCAACTCTGTTGATGTAGAGTGATACCTTCGGGGTCCATATTGGCGGTTTCTGGACCAGATTGCCAGTTAATACCAATTTCACTGTGAAAGACTGGTTTCTTATATTGTTGCCAAATTAATTCTAATCTTGGTGGTAAGGTATGTAAGATGTTCAGATTGGCATAACCATAATTATGGGGATTGACAAAATCAATACTATCTAATTTATAAGCGCCTAATGTTTCATATACACTACTAGTAGTTACTAGATGATTATATGGGTCATTGGCTTTAATAAACTCTGCCATTTCCTTATGCCACATCGTCACATCTAACTCATTATAGTTGTCGGTCCAATCCACCTCATTCCATAATTCCCAAGCCATGATGTGATCACTATATCCCCAACGAGCGATAATGTACAGTAACTGACTCTTATATATTTCTTTTGCTTCTCTCTTATAGAAGAACTCATTAGGGGTTTTGAGGATACCACCATTACGTACATTCCAAGGATTAAGACTCCATTCAGGATTGGTTATAGCTGAAAACTGTCCATGATTTAACAGTGATAAGATAAAGTAAATATCATGTTCATGGGCTAATTTAACTACGCGATCTAGTCTTGCTGCTTGATTTAAGCGTTTGGTAAAGTCACGATAATCATCCCAATTGAGTGCAAAGCCCCAGGTTGCCATCCAGATTCGCGTCGCATTCATACCATTGGCAGCCATATTCTCAAACCATATTTGGTAATCATAAGTTTTTCTCGTAGATGATGTATACCAACCTGTATTCTGGCCAATTGGAATAAAAGTTTTACCATCTGTGAAAATAAGATTCCGTTTATGGGTTGGTTCAACTTTTATAATTCCATGATAAGAAGTAGAGTTACTATGGACTTCAATATCTGTTTTTAATACTTGGACAAGTTCATCTCTAACGTATACTTTTACTATTAATTCAAAACTACCGCTTTCTTCTGGCAAAAAACGTAGGCGATAATGTTCTTCACCTTTAAACACTACCATTTCTAGTCCTTGGATTTCTTCTGGATTACGACTAGCCATCCCTTGAATATCACCAGGAGGTTGTGTCCATGTTGGATCAAGCGTGATATCGTAATCTTTGGTCCAAAAAGCGGGTATTTTATATACTTTGGCACTTGGAGAGGTAAATTCACCGATGATTTTGATTTCTTGGTAATCATATGGATTATGAATAGACTTAATATCCACTTCTTGTATTAAAGCAAATTCTACTAACTCATAAGCTTTGGGAGTTTCTGTAACTAAGACGATATCATTAAAATAATGTTCCTTATTTTCGACTATTTCTGTAGTCGTAATCGTTGTCTTCTGTGTTTGCGTTGTTTTATTCATACTTAGCTCACATCCAACCAATAATATTAAGAAAATTAATAAGAATATCGTTTTACGCACCAAACCAACCACATCCTATTCAATAATAAAAGCATAATCAAATTGGAAAGCAGGTATTGTTAAGACTACTTGATTTGTCACGTTTAGTGATTCTGTTTGGATAACCTCACCAGTTACTGTATCAAAGATGCGTAAAGTATAACTACCACTGGCAAGTGGAAGCGTTACAGTCACATTACTTCTAGCTCCAATACTAGGTCGATCGTGCTTCCAGTCAATATCATAAAGATAACCATAGATACGATTATCTACTTTATATCCAAGAATATCGACTTTATTATTACTAATGCTGATATCAAGATCTGATAGTAATTCGTAAGAGTCACCTAAAAGATTCAGTTCTTTTGCGAAGACACTAGCACCTTTAAAGCGATAGTACAGATCATTTGGATGAACCCAACTATCCCACCACCAGTTCATCGCTCCACCGACAGCACCACTCATCATCCCTGCCCAATTTTGCTGATGGATACTGATACCAGTAGGATCGGCTTGGGTTGTTTTAGCGCCATTTTCCCAATTTATTCCGATTTCACTATAAAAGACTGGTTTTTGATAACTTTCCCATATATCTTTTATCCGATTGGGTAATGTCGCATTGATGTTCTGACTTGCGTAACCGTAACTATGGGGATTTGTAAAGTCTAGTAAGTTGAGGGTATAGATACTATGGGTTTCACCCTTAAAACTTGTTGATACTAAATGGTTATATGGATCATTATTCTTGATAAATTCAGTCATTTCCCTATG
The DNA here is from genome assembly GCA_012516175.1 of Bacilli bacterium. GTDB lineage: Bacteria > Bacillota_I > Bacilli_A > Haloplasmatales > Haloplasmataceae > JAAZCR01. The sequence continues at coordinate 11,734 of JAAYWZ010000200.1, read as the reverse complement.
CCAAGTACGGACATCGAGAGTGTTAAAATCATCAGTCCAATCTACTTCATTCCATAATTCCCAAGCTATGATATTACTAGAATACCCGTAGCGACCGATGATGTACAATAATTGGCTCTTATAAGTATCTTTCGCTTTTTTGTTATAGAAAAATTGGTTCGGTTTACTTAAGATACCACCATTTATAACATTCCAAGGATTTTTACTCCATTCAGCATTAACATTAGCAGAAAATTGACCATGATTTATCAATGTAAGAAGAATAAAAATATCATATTCTTGCGCTAGATCCAGTACTCGATCTAATTCAGCAGCTCTATCTAACCTAAACTCATCATAGTTTGAACCCCAATGTAAAGAAAACCCCCAAGTCGCAAGCCATATACGAGCTGCATTAGCCCCATTTTCATGCATTTTAGAAAACCAAACATCATAATCATAAGTACGTCTCGTACTTGAGGTGTACCATGCGGTATTCTGCCCCAAGGGAATGAAAAGTTCACCATTTTGAAAAACAAAGTTATGCTTATGTTTAGGTTCAATCTGAATAAAACCTTTAAAATTGATAGCGTTTTCATTTACTTCAAAAATTTTTTGGTTAGCTTGGACAATTACACCATTTTTCATTACGGTCACAATTAACCGCCAAGTACCACTCTCTTCTGGTAAAAAGCGTAAACGATAGTGTTCTTCGCCTTTCCAAGTGATAACTTGCCTACCTTGGATTTCATTGGGATTTGTGCTTGGTACCCCAGATAAACCACTTGGTGTTCCTTTGTAATTTGTATCAAGTGAAATCTCATAATCACGGGTCCAAAAAGCTGGTAAAATGATAGTTTTACCACTAGGAGAGATAAAAGTACCTGTAATATTTAAATACTCATAATTGAAGGGATTACCTTCTCTTTTAATTGTGATACTATCACCATATAATGCAAATTCTACTCTTTCGAATTGCTTAGGATCATCTGTGACAAGGACAATATCTTCAATGACAACTTCTTTAGGTACAGGTAAAGTTGTGGTTGTATTAGTGTGCTCAGTTGTTGTAGTAGTTCCAAGGGTTGATGTTTCTAAGATAGTTGTCGAATTAGTGGTTTTACTGTTTTGACAGCCCATAATAATTAATCCCACCAAAAGCAAACTCACACATAAAACTTTTTTGAACATATAATCCTCCTAATTCAACGACTTAACACTATCCCTTTCAATAATCTTGCCTTGAATTAAGATTCGACCATATGTCTTTTTCGGATTTGCAATCTTTTTCGTAATTACCTTAACGCATGTTTCTATCATTTCATCAACATTATGGTCAACAGTTGTGAGATTAGGATAAGCTAAAGTCGCAAAAATTGAATTATCAAAACCTACTACTGAAACATCTTCAGGCACTTTTAAACCTAACTCATTAAGTTTTCTTATTAGGTTGTAGGCTACTAAATCACAGTTACATACAAAAGCTGTTGGTAGTTCTTTAGGCAATACGATATCAATCAATTCATTAGTGCTATTTCGATCATCGATTACATAGTCCATATTAAGAGGTATGCGGTTTTCAATTAAAGCTTTATAATAACCTAAATACCGGTCTTGAATACTACTTGTAGCCCAAATGGTGCCGATAAAGCCAATCTTTCGATGACCTTTCTTAATCAAGTTATTGGTTATTAGATAGGAAGAATAAAAGTTATCAACAACAATTGAATCAACATGAGAGAAATCAACATAGAAGTCTAAATAAACTAAAGGTATATCGATAGTTTCTAGTTTTTTTAAGTAACGGTTTTCTAATTGACCTAAGACAATGAGTCCATCAATTTTATGTTCATTATACATTCTCGGCAACTCAAGATTTGCTTCATCAGACTTAGTTAAGAGTTCCATTACACTGGAGTAGCCTAACTCATCTAGTTTCTTCGTAATTAGACCATATAAATCAAAGTAATAAGCTTTTTTATCTTGCTCTACATGATTATTAACTTTTGTTGACACATAATGGTCAGCCACCAAAATACCAACATTGGACACTTTTTGTGTCTTTAAGCCACGAGCAACAGTATTTATCCGATATCCCATTTCTTGGGCAACTTGTTTAATTCTTTCACGCAGTTCTTCACTAACACCTTCTTTGTCATTTAATGCTTTTGATACTGATACTTTGCTGATACCTAACTTTTGCGCAATATCTGTCATATTGATTTTCTTACTCATCATATCACCTCAAAACTTATCACACAGAAATTGCCGATTTATGTAACTTAATATTTTTTATACTGTTACTTTATCGGTTACTTTATTTTTATCATATCATATTTTATCTTATTGTCAATTAGCAGTTTGTATTTTTTATCCTACAATTAATGCGATATCTTCATAAAAAGTTGGTAGGATTATCTTAAAACTATCATCGGCAATAATAGCTTCTTTAGTCAGTATGACATCTCCTGTTTTTGTGTCATAGATTCTCACTTGATATATTCCATTTACGAAGGGTATGCTAATTTCTACTTCCTCTTTTGCTTTTATATTTTGATATTTATAAGTCCAATCTCGATCAAATAAGTAAATGTACATCCTATTATCAATGCGATAACCTAAAATATTAACTTTATCATGACTGATAGTTACTTCTTTTAGACTACTCAATTGAACATAGGTAGAACCACGTAAGTCCAACTCTTTACTGTAAGTTGCAGCTCCTTTAAAGCGATAGTAGAGATTGTGTGGATGGACCCAACTATCCCACCACCAATTCATTGCTCCACCACCACCCCCACCCATCATACTTGCCCATAACTGTTGGTGGATAGTGATTCCTGTGGGATCAAGTTCATAAGTGGCACCACCTGATTCAGCATTGATACCTAACTCGCTAAATAATACAGGTTTTTGGTAGATGTTCCAAATCGCATTGATTCTTGAGGGTAATTCCCGATTCATAACCTTATTAGCATAATCATAACTATGGGAGTTCACGAAATCAATGGTACTAAGACCATAAGCCATGCCTGTTTCTCCTTTATAACTGGTAGACACTATGTGGTGATAAGGGTCATAATCTTTAAGAAATTGACTCATTTCCTTATGCCATTGATATACATCAAGGGGATTACTATCGGTCCAATCGACTTCGTTCCATAATTCCCAGGCGAAGATATGATTACTGTAACTGTATCGACCAATGAGATATAAGAGTTGACTTTTATAGATTTTTTTAGCTTCTTCATTATAAAAGAATTCTCGTGGTTTACTCAAAATTCCCCCATTGACTATATTCCACGGATTATTATGCCAATCAGGGTTTACATACTGAGAAAACTGACCATGATTGATTAATGTTAATAAAATGTAGATGTCGTATTGACTAGCTAATGTGATAACACGGTCAAGTCTTGCTGCTTCATTTTGACGAGAAGTAAAATCATCGAACTTTTCGCCATAATGAAGAGAAAAGCAGCGTTGGCTTAGCCAAATTCTTCCTACATTAGCCCCTACTTCCTGCATGTTTTTAAACCAAACATCATAATCATAGGTTTTTCTTGCACGATTCGCATACCAACTTGTGTTTTGTCCAATGGGGATATACATTGAGCCATCTTCAAATATGAAGTTACGTTTATGAGTTGGTTCTACTTGAATTACACCTTTATAATTATTTTGATTATTCAAGATTTCTAAGTCACCATTAAAGGTTTGAATTAATTCTCCTTGATGTTTAACACTAATTCTATAGGTCCATTTACCTATTTCTGTAGGCAAAAACCTAAATAGGTAATATTCATTATCTTTCAGCACTACTGTTTCTAATCCTTTAGGTTCACCTACTGGTACATTACTTCCTGAACCCTGCCAATTTTCATCCAAGATGATTTCATATTCTTTATACCAAAAAGCTGGTAAAGTAATTTTTTTCCCTAAAGGGCTAGTAAATTCACCAAAGATATTTAAACTATCATAGTCATAGGGATTTACTAGACTTTTGATATCGACCTTTGCATTTAACCGCATTTCGATTTTTTCATATGCTTTTAATTGCTTATTCAAAATTGTAAGGGATGTAAATAATGGTTCTTTACCCACTTCTGTAGTAGTGACTATGTTAGTAGTTGTTGTGGTTAGTTTTTTTCCCATTTGGCAACTGGATAAAATAATAAAAGTAAATAAGATAATTAGAATTAAGAGTCGATTCATCATTTTTTCTTTAGTATAAATGCAAGATCTTTCAGAATGCGGTTAAAGAAAAGTACTAAATTGGTATCAACTGTTTCTACTACTTTTTCTTCTGTAATCTCACCAGTTACAGTATCAAAAATGGTGAGTTGGTAAATACCTTCAGCACAAGCAATTTTCATTTCAACATTTTCAATTGGTTTAACATCTGGTACAGTATATTTCCAGTTTACATCATATAGATATCCATATATACGATCATCTAATAAGTAACCCAGACACTTAATATCAGGGTTATTTATAGTACTTACGTCTTTCAGTAAGATATATTGATTACTAATCATATCGAGATATTGAGAATACTTAGCTGCTCCTTTAAAGCGATAATAGAGATTATGAGGGTGAACATGACTATCCCACCACCAGTTCATCGCACTGCCAGCTCCACCACCAAGCATGCCAGCCCAACATTGTTGGTGTAAAGTAATTCCTAATGGGTCTTGTTTAGCAGTTTCTACCCCTGAACGCCAATCAATGCCAATTTCACTATGGAAAATTGGCTTCTTATACATTCCATAAAATTTTTCTAAATTAGATGGTAGGGTATCATTGATATTCATTTCTGTATAACCATAAGTATGAGGGTTCGCAAAATCGATAGTAGGAATCTCATATGCTTCATTTGTTTCATTATGAAAGCTTGTGCTTACTAAATGATTATAGGGATCAATCTTTTTTAAGTATATACTCATTTCATCATGCCACTTATACCCTGCATCACTCTTTAAATAATCATCAACCCAACTCACTTCGTTCCATAATTACCAGGCTAATAAATTATCTAAGAAACCATAGCGAGCAACAATATATTGAAGTTGATTTTTATATAGATGTTTTGCTTCTTCATTTGTGAAGAATTCCATGGGATATTCTAGCATTCCACCATTAACCTTATTCCACGGGTTTTTATCCCACATCGGATTAACTTTTGCGGAGAATTGACCATGATTTAATAGAGTTAACATCACATAAATGCCTTTTTCTTTGGCTAAAGTTAATACACGATCCAGTCTTGCTGCATTAGCTAAATCATACTCATCAATCTTTTGCCAGTGAAGCGCAAAACTCCAAGGCGCAAGCCATATCCGGCAAACATTCATTTGGTTTTCTTCCATTTTTGAAAACCAAACATCATAATCATAAGATTTTCTTAATCGAGAGGTATACCAACAGACATTTTGACCAATGGGAATAAAAGTTTCACCATTTTCAAAAATGAAATTTCGCCTATGGTTTGGTTCCACTTTAATAATACCACGATAGTTTATTTGATTTTCTGTTATGGTGAACTGACCTTCGCTTTCTTCTATTAATTCACCCTTTAAGTAGACCTTGAGTTGATATTTAGTAACACCACTTGTTAAAGGTAAGTAACGAATCCGAAAATGCCCTTCATCAAGGAATTCGACTATCTCTTTCCCGATAGGTTCACCTTCTGAATAATATGTAATACCATGACTAGCTTCTTCTTCACCTAAGATAGTCTCTTCTAATGAGATAGCTACATCTCTAGTCCAAAATGCTTTTAAAGTAATAGCTTGACCCCGCTCTGGTATAAAGGTACCTTCAATATTCACTTCATCATAATTAAAAGGATTAACTTGCTTAACTAAACTAGTAGGTATTAACTTCAATTCAACTAACTCATATCGTTTAGGATTACTAGTTAACATTACAATTTCACTAATGAATTTACTCATTTTCTACCCCTCTTTCTAATTAAAAAGTATCTATTAAAGAACGAATCTGCAGGTCTTTAAGTAAACTATCTATATCCTTTTCACTTTCAAAAGTAATCTTTTTAGAGATATTAGGTAACAAATGGAAGTAATTATCGCTAAAAATAACATCATCGTGTTTTAACTGGATTTCGACAAACTTACAGAAAACCTCACACTTTAATGTAAGTGTACATGTTGACTCTCGCTTTTCTAACTTAAACATGATATTTCCTTTTGGCAAATTCAAATGTTTATCAGGTACAAAGGATATAAAGTTTTCTGATATCACTTCATCATCGATGATTAATTGTGCATAGAATACGGTATTCATTTTCTTGTAATTATCTAGTTTAAAAATGATTTCATCAATCTTCTTACTACAATAATTAGGCACTTCAACATCAATAATATTCTCAAAGAGTCGCTCACCATAAAAGTCAATTAGTTTCCATTTAACTTTCCCACTAAGCGTTTTATCTGTTTCATTTGTGATATGAATCGCCACATCACCATCAGTTTATTCGAGAGACAATAAAATCTTCGCAAAGAATTTCTTACTATGATAATGAATAGTTTTCCAACGTTGATAGTAATCAATACTGGACCAACTGGCGACTGGCCAACAATCATTTAGTTGCCAGTATATCGCCCCCATACAGCGACCATAGTTTCTTCTCCAGTGTTCTACACCATAACGATAACCTTCAGCTTGGATTAGCTGCGATAAGTAAATTAAACTATCGAAATCCTTTGGAAATTTAAACATTTTACCGATATAATTCATAATTTTGGCATTGGCTCCTGTATCCTTTTGGTGACATTCCATCACATAAGAAAAAATATTGCGATCTTCTGGTATAGTAAAACTTTCAATGGTTTTTATCGATGGAAATGATTGAATACCAAATTCACTCATTAAGCGGGGATAATATTTCCGATAATATGTGATTGGCTCATTATTATGCCAGACACCCCAGTAGTGCATATCACCAAACTTATCACTATTAGGATCAAATAATTTACCACCCGAGGATGGACTTGATAACCAATAAATACAGTCTGGATATACTTCTTTAACTACTTTTGGGAGTAGGTCTTCAAATAAGAATAGATAATATTTTTGGGCTTGTTCTTTATCAGGAATACCCCAATTTACTACCATGGTTTCTACTTCATTATTACCACAGATGATGCATAAAGAAGGATGATGTTTAATACGTTTAATATTATCATGGATTTCGGGAATAATGGTTTCTAATAACTCTGAATCTTCTACATTATATACACTACAGGCAAACATCAAATCTTGCCAAACTAATATTCCCATTTCATCACATAAATCATAGAAATAATCTTGGGGATAATATCCACCACCCCAAACACGAATAATGTTATGGTTAGCTAATACAGCTGCTTCTAATAGTTTCATTGTTCTAAATCTATTAGTTCTACTAATGATATTATCCTCAGGAATGTAATTAGCACCTTTCACAAAGATCGGTAAACCATTGACAATAAAAGTAAATGATTCACCATAAATATCCTTTTCGCGCTGTAACTTAATGGTGCGTAAACCTATTCTGAAATTCCTCGTATCCGCATTTTCAGTATCATTACCTAAAGAGACTAATAAATGATATAAAGGTTGTTTGCCATATCCAACAGGCCACCAGAGTTGGGGATCAATAACTTCTATCGTAAAAGTATTATTATTTAAGGCATTTTCTACTATATCGTATATTACTTCACCTTGGGGATTAGTAAAGTTAATTTTTATCTTTGCATCATTAGTAAATAAAACACTTTTACATGTGATAGTTAGTATTACTCTATCTTTATTATGATGTTGGATAATATGCACATCATCAAGGTATCCAACATCAGTACTTTCTAAGTAGATATCTTGCCAAATCCCCGCATCAGGTAACTCTGGACCCCAATCCCATCCAAACATATAATGAGCTTTACGCAAATGAGAAAAACGCCTAATCGCACCTTCTTTTAATGGACATTTTTTTACTTTTTCTTAGATATATTTAAGTGGTGAGTTAAAGATAACTTCAATCGTATTATTACATTCTTGCAAATATGGAGTTACTTCAAATCGATAAGTACGATGCATATTATTGTTTTTTGCTACCATCTTACCGTTTATAATGATGGTGGCTAAGGTATCTAAGCCTTTGCAGACTAAATAATTTTGTTTTTTAAAAAATGATTTAGGTAAAGTAAACTCACGTCGATAAAAATAATCATGTTCCATTAAGACTTTTATTTCATTTTCATTATCACGATAAAAGGGATCATAAATCAATTTATTTTCTAATAAATCGCGATAAACACTACCTGGAACATTAGCATTAATCCAAGTATTTAGATTTGTTCCTGACATTAGCCACTTACCATTCAATGAATATTTCATGTTTACCCTCCATACCATTACTTTATCGATTACTTTACTTTATCTTAACATAAATTAACACATTGTCAAGAAAGCGTTATCAAATTTCTTAAGTTAAATTCTTTTTTACCTAAACTAATTAAGTTTTTTAAGGAAATCATTGAGAATTGACCAAAAATGTTATAAAATTAATAAATGGAAAGTTTTTTAATGAAAGGTTGATCATAATGGGAAGAGCATATGAAGTCCGTAAAGCAGCGATGGCAAAAACTGCTATGGCAAAGACAAAAGTTTATTCACGTTTTGGTAAAGAAATCTACTTAGCTGCCAAGAGCGGTGTTCCTGATCCCGAAATGAACGTAAACCTCAAACGCGTAATTGAACGTGCTAAGAAAGCCCAAGTTCCAGCTGATATTATAAAGCGGGCAATTGATAAAGCAGCCAGTGGTACTCAAGATGCTTATACATCTGTACGTTATGAAGGATTTGGACCAGGAGCATCGACCATTATCGTTGATTGCTTAACAGATAATGTTAATAGAACTGTAAGTGAAGTTCGGAACTGCTTCACAAAAACGAAAAATAAAATGGGTGTATCTGGCAGCGTATCATTCATGTATAAAAGTCAAGCGATTGTCTCCTTCACAGGTTTATCTGAGGATGAAACTCTTGAAGCATTGGTTAATGCAGATATCGATGCTGATATTGAAGTTGATGAAGATATAGTCACTGTTTATGGTGATCCAACCGACCTTTATCGTATTAAACAAGCATTAGAGGATGCTAATCCTAACATCAAGATTGATATTGAAGAAATCACCATGGTTCCTCTAAACTATGTTAAACTTGAGTCGGAAGAAGACAAAGCTAGTTTCCAAAAACTCTTAGATATGCTAAATGAATTAGATGACGTCCAAGAAATCTACCATAATGTTGAATTAGACTAAAATTAAAAGAGAACATCGAATGAATAAAGTGTTCTCTTTCTATATAAGGAAAGGAGATTATTATGTTAAAAAGGGGTTATCTTCTACTATTAATGATCATATCTATTAGCTTACTCACAAGCTGTGATGATACATACACATTCAAATCACAAGTTAAGTTAGAAACTTTATCAGCATCAATGTCACTTTATGAAGATGACTTAACAGAAAGTATTAATCTTTCACAGTTCATTATCACAAACATTCCTGATAAAGAATTAGTTGTCACAATTATAAACTTACCACAACACGGAAATGTAGAACTGAGGAAACATCAAGATGAAGGATATGTCGCCATCTACTCACCTGATGTAAATTTTTATGGATTTGATAGTTTTGATTTTCAAGTTAGTAATGGTAAATTAACTTCAATAAGTAGTGTATATATTAGGGTGAAAGCGAAAAATGATGACCCTATCGCGTCTGATATCAAATTAACAGTATATGAGAATAGCTCACTTACAATTAATTTAACTGAATATGTAATTGATATTGATAGTGAGCAGATGATTTATACTATTGAAATGTTACCTGAACAAGGATATGTTAATCTTTCTGAAAACTATTTGACATACACACCCAGTGAGGGATTTCTTGGTGATGTGACAATGCGATATTTAGTTAAAGATGATCAAGGAGGAGTCAATTCTGGCACTATAACTATTAAGGTAGTACCAAAACCAGCTTCCTTATCTAATTAAGATACGATAAAAGCTAGTTCAAATCGAACTAGCTTTTTATCTTTATCTATTTATACTCCCCTAATCTAATAAGATGTTATTCTGATAAAACAAGCATTTCTTTAACTATATAATCTTTACTAAAATACTGTTTTATTGTCTTAATAGTAAAAGTGAGTTCCACTGTTTCATCATATGCACTACTAGTATCAAAAATGGTAATAATTTTGCGGTCAATCATTTTAAAATCATCATAGTTTAGTAACTCATCTGTATACAATATTTGTGATTGTTCTGTTAAATTAATTATATCAAGTTCATTCGTATATGAGATATCATTGTAATTCTTACAACGGGCATCTTCACATTTTAATAACCCTTCTGAAGTATTGATATAACTTTCATTAATGTTACGAGCGATACCTACTGTACTCATATATAAGAAATGGCGGTCATTGTAATAAGAAATATGTTCAGTATTTCTAAACAATCTAAAAGTTAATAAATCAATATCAGTACGATGCATGATTTGATTTTCTTCTAAAGGTTTAAGAGCTTTCAAAAGGGAGATAACCATTTCATTAACAGGAACATAATCCAATAATGTAACGAATGATTTTAAGTTACTAATATTATCACTGTCAACATTTAGATAGGTTGTATCATCCTTGATATTATAGCCATAGATGGTATTACTAGGTGATTTAACTTTAATATTTAACTCATCTATCATTAGTCGAGTTGTGTCGATATTTCGATATTTCCCTGTGATTAGTGATAATTTATCATGATAAAAATCATAGTAATAAACATTATTATTCATGATTGATAAATGTAAAGTGAAATTATCTAAACTCGCAATTAGCGACATATTCTTGACGATATTAAAGATGGGCACAAAACAATCATTATACTTTTTATAATAGGTCTGCACGTATAGAAAACCATTATTATAAGAGTAGTATTCCCCTGCCGTAGTGTAAAAGATATCCGTATAGGAGTACCCTATATTGACAGGTTTAGCTTCATTTAGTTGTTCAGGATTGATAAATGAGGTGATTAACTCCTGATGATATATATAATCTGTAGATGCTATAATCGGTTTAATCCAAAGATTATATCGCGTATTTCTAGCATTATAAACATTAGAATAACAAAGGGCAACTTCACCATGTTCTTCATACTTATTGATGCTATTAAGTGCTGGATAAGTTACTTGCTTCTCTTTAAAACTATTGATCTGTCCTATTGATAAAACCAGCGTAATAATTATAATGAAAAAACTAAAGACTGCTAGTCGTTGATTAGTATAAGTATTTAAGCTATAATCACCTGATTGCATAAAAGTTGTAAGATTACTATCATAAAAAATCCTTAATCTAAGTTCAAAGAAACCATAATTGAGAAAGACATTTAATAACATGATGCTATGGATATATACAGTAATTGAGTTAAGATGAACATGATTTGTTGATATAAAATATAATACAACAATAAATAGATAACCGATTAAGAATAACGATACGACACCAAATTTACTAAGAGTATATTTCTTGCCATTAATACTCCTATTAATCCAGAATAAGTATAAATCAGTTAAGCCGAGGATAATTAAATAAGTTAAAAAATAGATACCTAGAGTAATAATACTGAAAAGAATAAAAAGGTAAAAGTCAAATTTCGTATAATTGTTAAAATGATGGTTATTACGTT
>JAAYWZ010000199.1 GCA_012516175.1 Bacilli bacterium | reverse complement strand
GATTCGTACCCGTCGCATAAGTACCTAAACTTAATACAAGAATTAAATATTATCGAGAACCATATTCATCACCACCTTATTTCTAAACACATTTAATTATAGCATAATCTCTTTACTTCATAAATTACTAACTAGATATAATATGAAAAATTTTCATAAATGTAAGTGCTTTTAACTGTGAAAATTTTCATTACACTAAAATCCCCCTTTATTAGTTATTCCCCATATGATATAATCTCAATGTAATCTCCGAATATAAACATAGTGGGGGACCCAATTCTTGGGGTGAATCTTTAATGTATTTAATTAAAGATGGGCACTTGGAGCCCTAACCCGTCAGCTAACCTCATAGGAGTTTCCAAGCATATTGCGTATGATTTTTCATACGTTTTTTTATTGTTTAACCCAAAAATTTAGGAGGAGAAGTAATGGATATCATCTTAAAAATCAGTATTATTCTTGCTGTTGGTTTAATCGGTGGTAAACTAGCCACATTAGTTAAACTACCAAATGTATCAGGATACTTAATCGTTGGGTTATTCATGGGAACTTCACTTTTTAACTTTGTGACTACAAGCGATGTTAAGTCTTTAGAAATACTAAGTGAAATCGCGTTAGCGTTTATCGCTTTTAGTATCGGTAGTGAATTCATCATTAGTGACATGATTAAGTATGGTAAGAAAGTATTAGTAATCACTTTTGGCGAAGTTGTAGGAGCTATATTATTAGTATTCTCGCTAATGTATTTCGTCTTTCACCAAGATTTTAATTTCAGCATCGTTATTGCGTCAATGTCTGCAGCTACTGCACCTGCAGCAACGCTCTTGGTTATCCGTCAATATCGTGCTTATGGACCACTCACAAAAACGATTCTACCCGTTGTCGCTTTAGATGATGTGTTTGGAATAATCGCTTTTGGCATTGCGATGAGTTTAACAAAAATCACCACAAGCGATATTAAACCTAACTTCTGGCAAATCATTCTTAACCCCTTAATTGAAATCTTTGGTTCTTTAAGTGCTGGCTTGGTTATCGGGATTATCTTAACATTAGTGTTAAAGAAAATTAAGTTTACCGATGAAGTGTTAGTAGTATCGTTAATTGCGGTAGGTTTTGGTATTGGGGTGGCGGAAATGTTTGACTTATCACCACTCTTAATTAACATCATGATTGGGACTACTATCGTAAATCTCTTAAATAAGCCAGAACGCGCGTTTAAATCAATCAATAATTTTACCCCACCGTTCTATATTCTGTTCTTTACTTTAGCTGGGGCATCCCTCGATTTAAGCATTTTAAAATCGATTGGTGTAATCGGGGTAGTGTATGTGTTTGCACGTGGTTTAGGTAAGATGCTTGGCGCAACGATTAGTGCCCTTACTGTAAAGGCGGAAAAGACCGTCACAAAATATCTTGGTTTAGCTCTCTTGCCTCAAGGGGGTATCTCCATTGGTTTATCAATTTTAGTTCGCCAATACTTACCACAATATGCGAATGAGATAACAACTATTATAATGTTTAGTATTCTTATTTATGAAACTTTAGGACCAGTGTTCGCCAAAATTGCGATTCAAAAAGCTAAAGAAATCAATGGGATGGATAAACTAGGTGAAACAGTAGTTGAACAAGTAGAAGAACTAAAAGATTTACAACTCCAAACTTCCACCATATAATCACTAAAGGAGGTAGACATGAAAGCTTTAGTAATTGTTTTAAATATTGATGAATATTTGGAAGATATTTTAACCATCTTAGCGAATAATAAAGTTAAAGGCGCTACTATCATCGATAGTCAAGGCATGGGAAGTGCCATCGTCACTAATGAAATTTCTAGCATTCCCTTATTTAGTTCTTTAAAGATGTTACTAAGTGAAAGACATCCTCGTAATAAAACCATTTTTTCAGTAATCCACAATGATGAGATCTTGAATAATGTTGTACTAGAGATTCAAGAATTACTTAAGAAAGATGATCATCAAGGAATTGGTTTTATGTTTACTGTACCTGTTGATAACATCTTTTTAATAAAGAACGGTAATTAAAAAGTAATCGTAAATATTATTAATGGATTAAAAGTGTAATATTAGTTATAATTATATTAATTAGAATATAATTTAACGAGGTAATATATGAGACGAAGTTTTCGAGGTGTCTTAATCGAACGAGCACTTAAAATCCTAGGTGTAGTGAAACGCACTACTCATGAAAGAGCGAACCGACGGAAAATAAGACAAATTATGAAAAAAGGGAAGTATCTTTACCAACTTCCATTTAGTAAGTTTTTTAAGAATATCAAGTTAGCTGTGCTAGATGATATGATCTACTATATCATTAATCAAGACCAAGCTAAAAATCCCAATAAAGTAATATATTTTCATGGGGGAGCTTACTTAAATCAACCTTTATTATTTCATTGGCGCTTTATTCAAAAAATCGCGAAAAATACGAATACGGAAATCTGGGCACCCATTTATCCGAAAATCCCTTTATATACCGCTAAAGAAGCATATGAGAGATTGATAAAATTATATCAGTTATTAATTTCAACTTACCCTAATAATGAGATTATCTTAATTGGTGATTCCTCTGGCGGTGGGTTAGTTTTAGGTTTAGCCCAAAAACTAAAGAATTTTAATCTTAAACAACCAAGGGACTTAATTATGATATCACCATGGCTGGATATCTCCATGACAAATCCATTAATTAAAGATCTTGAACCTTATGATCAGATGCTTAATCCTAATGGTTTAAAAGTATGTGGTGATTATTGGCGAGGTGAATATGACGCCAAGGATCCTTTCGTAAGTCCATTATATGGTGAGCTAACTGGACTAGGCAAAATAACTATCTTTATTGGAACCTATGATATTCTCTATGCGGATGCATTAAGTTTATTAGATAGGGCAAAAAGAGAAGGTATAAATATTGACTTTTACCCTTATGAATATATGCCCCATGATTTTCCGTTATTTCCTGTTCCTGAAGTTCAAGAAGCACTAGATACCATCATAAGAATTGTGAATAATTATAATAAGGGGAAGGAAGATGATAGTGAAGTATAAAAACTATGTTATTATCATCGTAATAGGTATCATCGTTTTTGGTTTAAGCTTTCTTTCTTTAGTATTTGGTGATTTTCTAGCAGCAACTTATGATGTCATAGGAATTCGGATTGCGACCCTCTTTGTGGCCTATGCCTCATTTATCTCGAGCATGACTTTTAGCTTTTTGGTTTATTATCATAACCGGACAGTTAGTAGACTCAATGATGATACTAATAAGAGAGCTGAATTATTCCGAGAACTTCAATTTGCCTCTAGCAATTACTCGATAATTGAGTTCATGGATCGCATGTTAATCTATAATGAATCAGAGCGTTATGTAGAACGGTTAATTAATACTGGTAACACCAGTTTCCATATGTTTGAAGAGAATATCAACTTTGACGATGTGCGAATCCACCCCGAAAATTATCGGTTTATTTCGGTGCGGATTCCTTTTAGGGTTGTTGAAGGTAAAACCGTATCACACATTAGTTTTGATCGCTTAACTTTTGAACGTGATATGACTAAGTTCCGTTTCTTAACACCAGAAAATCAAAAAGAAAGTAGGGTCTTTATCCTCTATAATGAGCTTACTAAACGCAATAATGTGATTATTAACTTGGTGTTTTCGAAAGATAGTCCTTTTATGCAGGATAATCAGAATAACTACTTTACGAAAATAAAAGTGATTATCAATATTAGTAGTATTTTAGGAGTTAGAGTAAAAGGTATTAGTGAATTATACTTTACCCATCCTGAACAGATTGAATTTGAAGGTTCAAAAACATATAAAATCAATTCTTCTAACTTTACTTTAATTGAAATGCCAAAAATAGAAGAATTAGGTGATTATTTATAAAATAAACCATAGCCGATTGCTATGGTTTATTTTATTAATTAAATTGTATCAGTAATAATAATATCTTGTAGGATTTTGGACATCGATTTTGCCATAAGCATGTTCAGGAGGAGCATAAATCGTAAAGAGTTTTAAAGGTTCGTTACCGATATTCACTAGATTATGCCACTTACCTTTAGGGACAATGATGGCATCACTTTCATAAACAATGCGTTGAAATGGTAAGTTATCTTTACTATCACCAATATAGATTTTACCAACACCCTCTTCAATCAGTATGAATTGGTCAATATCGGGATGGACCTCTAAGCCAATCTCGTCACCCACCGGAATGCTCATTAAGACAAGTTGGAGATTATCTCCCGTCCAAAGGACTCTTCTAAAATAGGTATTTTGTTCCGTTATATCCTCTAGATTAGTCACAAAGGGATTTTTACCATAATCAACCACATTAGGGAAACGCATATTATCCACCTTCCTCAGTGTATAATATGCGTTTATCATATAAGTTGTTTATCATCTTTTCTTTCTTTGCGTACGGATATATTTCCGTCTTGCTAATTCCGCTTCAATTTGACTAATCAACTTGTCCTGTTCAGCTTTTATTTTCGCTTGTTTTTCTTCGAAATCTATTCTAATCAATCTTACTAAGTTTTCATCATCAATACTTAGATAGCCAAAAAATGCATCAGGATAAACGAATTTTTTGACCCCATGGGTTTCAAATTTGATGATAATTATTTCATCTTCTAAACTCTGAATCGTACCATGACCAAATTTCGGATGGACAACTTGCTTATTCACCAGTAACTCCTCTATTCTCGTAACCCTCCCTCCCAATAAACATTAAATTTATTAGCCATAATTAAATTATACTATATTTTGCCAAAAAAGGGTAAGGAATAAATTGGTAAAGATTTACACATACTAATATTAGTCATTTATATTTAGGTTTTTTGCGCATTCGCGAAATCTGTGATATAATATCATTAAAGGACCCTTTTCAACAATACGCTACACGGAGGTGACGAATTCATTGTTTCAAGTAGATGACATCATCGTCTATGAAACCTTTGGCGTCAGCCGGATATGCGAAATCATTGAAAAAGAAGGTAAGTTGTATTATGTGATTAAACCCCTAAATCGGAAAATTACTGTCCGCACACCCGTAGGAAATAGTAAAGTAGTAATGCGAAGAATAATGACGGAACGGGAAGCCCGGCATTTAATAAGTAGTTTGGCTGAGATTGAACCGTTATGGGTAGAAGATAATAAAAAACGTACACAAATCTATTATGAAATCTTGCGTCGTGGTAATTGTTTTGATATTTGTCGGATTATTAAAGCACTAAAATCAAAGAATGCCGAACGCTTACGTCAAAAACGCAATATTCCGATTTCTGATAAGAATCTCTTAGACCGCGCCGAACGCCTATTATTAGAAGAAATCTCTTGCGTACTTAAGATGACGATGGAAGAAGTCAGAGAACACTTTGCGAAATATTTACTTAAACATTAAAAAAGTATCCTAATAACTAGTTTGAGGATACTTTTTTCTTTTACAGATATACATTGAAAAAAGCGCTTCAATATGATATTGTTTAATTACGGAGAAATTTGGGAGGAATATATGGAAACACGTGAACAAGTAAAAATATCATCACGAGTTTGGGTAGTATTCATACTATTTGGACTCATTGGTCAAGTGGCTTGGACCATTGAAAATATGTATCTTAACGTCTACATCTATAAAACTGTCACTTATGATCCGAATGCGATTGCCTATATGGTTAGTGCTAGTGCGATTGTGGCGACACTGGCAACCTTACTCATGGGAGCTTTATCGGACCGCTTAAGGAAACGTAAAATCTTTATGACCTTTGGTTACATTCTGTGGGGCGTATCGATTATTCTCTTTGGCTATATCACAAAAGCTAACATCGCTAAAGTATTTCCAGCATTAAACGTGGTAACGACAACGATAGTTGTTATGATTATTCTTGATTGTCTTATGACTTATATTGGTTCTACTAGTAATGATGCGGCTTTCCAAGCGTGGGTTACTGATGTGACCCATCCTACTAATAGAGGCAAGGCCGAAGGGGTACTCGCAACCATGCCCCTATTAAGCATGTTACTGGTATTTGGACTACTTGATTCCTTTACCCAAAAAGGGATGTGGAAAACTTTCTTTGCGATTGTGGGGATTATCGTCTTTGTTTCTGGTGTACTTGGCATATTCCTCATTAAAGATGGTAAGATTGAAGAAAAGAATACCCATTACTTTAAAGATATCATCTATGGCTTCAAAATAAGTACCATTAAAGCTAATAAGGAACTCTACATCGTCTACACACTTATTTGCATTTTAGGTATTGCTCAACAAGTCTTCTTACCTTATTTCATCATCTATATTGAATATTATTTAGGTATCAAGGACTATGCGCTTATTCTTGGAGTAGTATTGATCTTAGCATCTGTTATTAGTATTGTTGGTGGTCGCTTAGTCGATAAATATGGTAAACAGAGATTTTTAATCGGTTCGCTTATTCTCTATTCTGTAGGGATGTTTGTCTTATTTATCTTAGGAAAAACCATCGTTGATTTAAAGACACTGACGATGATCTTTACGATTCTTTTTGGGACCATCATGATGGGTGCTTATTTAGTGGCCATGGTGATCTTTAACTCCTTAAGCCGTGATATCGTACCGAAAGATTATATAGGAGCTTTAACCGGCATTCGGATGATCTTTTTCGTAATGTTACCGATGATTATTGGACCATTCATTGGGTCAAACATTATTAGGTTAAATCCTAATATCTATGTTGATGAATTTGGGGCAAAGCAATATATACCAATTCCAGAAATCTTTTTAGGAGGAACCATCGTTACAATACTTGCGTTCATTCCTGGTTATTATATTTTAAAATATATAAGAAGACGGGAGGAAGAATATGAGTCAACACGAAATTAAAGAAATTCATGATTTATTAGATGAGCATGGTCATGTGATTGAAGCGGGATATGCAAGAAAGTTATTACTTAACTATGACCGTTCCATGGTTAAAGCGCCAAAATGGAGAATTAAAGAATGGGATTACTATTTTATTGGCAACCAAAAATATGGGATAGCTTTAACACTTGCAGATAATTCTTACATGGGTCTTGCGGGAGTAACTTTCTTTGATTTTGAAAATAAGAAGAAAGTTAATTATGCTAAGTTCTTACTTTTCCCGATGGGAAAACTTAATCTACCAACAAAGAGTCACACAGGAGTTTCCGAATACCATAGTAAAAAGATTAATCTCTGTTTCAAAGTCGATAATCAAATCCATCATTTAACCGTGGAAGTTCCTAATTTTAAAGATGGTAAACCCCTCTATGTGGATGTCAAACTAACCGATGTTCCCGAAGAAACGATTGTCATGGCTACACCATTTAAAGAAAATAAGAAAGCCTTCTATTATAACCAGAAAATCAATAATTTAGTTGCCAAAGGTCAGTTTGCGATTGGTGATGAAGTATATGATTTAACTGATAATCTTGGGGTCTTTGACTGGGGGCGTGGTGTTTGGACTTATGACAACACTTGGTATTGGAGCAGTCTCTCCACAAGACTACCCGATGGTAAGATGTTTGGGTTTAATCTAGGTTATGGCTTTGGTGATACTAGTGCTGCCACCGAAAATATCCTCTTCTATAACGGAAAAGGGCATAAGTTAGATCATGTTGATTTTGGCATTCCGAAAAAGAACGGTAAGGATGATTTTATGAGTCCTTGGCACTTTACTAGTAACGATAAGAGACTGGAATTAACCTTTACACCGATTTTTGATAATATTCAAAAAACTAACCTTCTTATTCTTGGTCAAGATGGCCATCAAGTTTTTGGTCTCTTTAATGGTAAAGCTGTACTTGATGATGGTACAGTAATTGAACTTAAAGATGCTTTTGGTTTCGCGGAAAAGATTAGAAATCGTTGGTGATAGGTATGGAAACTTTACGCACAAAGTGGGGTAGAAATCTAAAACCAGATAATGTCCTCTTAGAGTATCCTCGACCGCAATTAGTCAGGGATAGTTATTTAAATCTTAATGGTTATTGGGACTTAATCATTACCGATGATCATAGTAACAACAAGGTGTTTGAAGGTAAAATCCTTGTCCCCTTTTCACCTGAAGCAGTATTATCAGGTGTAAATCATGTTACCAAACCAAACGAAACTTTACATTATCGGAGAAACGTAAATCTACCCGTTGGGTTCCATCGTGGTAGACTCATCATCCATTTTGGAGCGGTGGATCAAATCGCAGAAGTATATATCAATGATCAGTATATCGCAACCCACATTGGTGGATTTACACCATTTTCACTTGATATTACTGATTATGTAAAAACTGACTCCTTTGATGTCCTCGTCAAAGTGAAAGATTATAGTGATAACAGTTACCACAGCATCGGGAAACAGCGTTTTAAACGAGGGGGAATCTTCTATAGTGTACAGTCTGGAATCTGGCAAACAGTGTGGTTAGAAAGTGTTCCGCAAAATTACCTTAAGAATTTATATATTACACCGTTATATGATGAACAAAGCGTTAAGTTTACTTTAGATAAAACAAATGAAGAAGAAGTAAATGTGGAAGTAAGTTTCAAAGGGGTTAAACAAGGGGAAATTATTACCGCTGATAAAGAGTTCATTGTAAAACTAAGTAACCTTTATCCTTGGAGCCCTGAAAAACCTAATCTCTATGATGTGAAGATAACTTATGGTGAAGATATTGTTCACAGTTACTTTGGGATGAGGGTTTTTGAAAAAAGACAAGACAAAGATGGTTTATACCGTTTCTATTTAAATCATAAACCCTATCTCTTAACTGGAGTATTGGATCAAGGTTATTATTCCGATGGTCTACTTACACCACCTAGCGATAAGGCAATGATTGAAGATATTAACCTTATGAAGAAGATGGGCTTTAATCTCTTAAGAAAACATATCAAGATTGAACCCTTAAGATGGTACTATCATTGTGATAGATTAGGGATAATTGTCTTTCAAGATATGATAAATGGAGGAAATCGAAAAGACATACTTTTCCATAGTATATTAGCCCTAATAGGTATCCATTTGCCTGATCGTTTATACTTCTTATTTGGTCGGAAAGATCAAGCAGGTAGAAATGAGTATAAACAAGAACTTACCGAGATGATAAATCACCTATATAACACTCCTTGTATTGCGACTTGGGTACCATTTAACGAAGCCTGGGGTCAATTTGATAGTAAGGTCATAACTGAATATCTTAAATCCCTTGATAATACACGCTTAATTGACCATGCGAGTGGCTGGAGTGACCAAGGTATTGGTGATTACCATAGTCGCCACATTTATTTCACGCCAATCCGCTTCTTTAAAAGTAAAGGTAAAAAGCGCATTAATGCCTTAACGGAGTTTGGTGGTTATAGTTTAGTCATTGAAGGGCACCTGTTTAATAAAGAGAAAGTCTTTGGTTATAAAGTCTTCAAAACTAAAGATGAATTAGCGAAAGCTTTAGAGACCTTGTACTTGAAGAAAGTATTACCACAAATAACTAAGGGGTTATCAGTTATTATCTATACCCAGCTATCGGATGTTGAAGATGAAGTTAATGGGTTAATAACTTATGACCGTGAAGTTGTTAAAGTCGATATAGAAAAGATGAAATATTTAAATAATCAGTTAAAACTAGCCTTCGGAAGGGTAGAGTAATAAAGAATAAAGGAGAAGTATGATGTTAAAAATCTATGGCATTGAACATATCTTATATTTACTAGTAACCATTCTGACTTTTTCTCTAACTTTACAACTAATAAAGAAAAAAGTAACAACAGAAGATAAGCAAGTTAAACTAATGAAGATACTAGGACTAATCCTCCTCCTAGCAATCTTAAGTAATCGCATTACTATATGTATTGAAGATAAAACAATTAAATACTTCTTTCCTAGTACCTATTGTGGGGCTAGTAGTTTGGCTTTATCATTAGGATTATTATTTCTAAAACGGGATAGTAAATTCTTTCATAGTGTAAGTTATACTGGTTTTATCGGAGGTATGCTTACTTTAATTTATCCCGATTTTCTACCTCAAGATGATTCATTATTTTATCCACCTACTATCACAGGATTACTCCATCATACCATCATGGTTTATATTGTGATTGTGATGGTAATGATTAAATACTTAGAACCTGCTTTAAAGAAATGGTACTTACTACCCATTGGGTTAAATTTTTACTTATTCTATGGTTTAATACTAATAACTGTTTTTAACTATGAGGATGCGATGTATATCTTTACTCCTGCCATCCCCGGCACAATCTTTGATTGGTTTGTCTTAGGGATTATTGTCTTAAGTGCTCATGGTGTTTTTCTTTACTTATGGGATTACTTCGCAAAGAGAAGAATGGCACAAGAAGTAGTAATAAAATCTGCTTAAATACATAATCTCAAAATTAAGTTTCATTTAATAAAATATTAGAAATAATTAAATAATTTACTAAATATAAATAGAAGGCGAGAGCCTTCTATTTGTATTTGGATTGACTAAACAAAGTTAATCTGTAGTATAATAAAATTAAAGTAAGTACGAGGAGGAATATACATGAGTGATTTAACCTTAAGCACTACGTTAAGTAATGGTGTGAAAATGCCCTATCTAGGGTTTGGAACATTCCGCATTCCTGCAGGTGATGCGACAAAGAATGCGGTTCTCGAAGCCTTAAAAGTGGGCTATCGTCATATTGATACAGCGAAAATTTATGGCAATGAACAAAGCGTAGGTGAAGCGATTAGAGAAAGTGGCATTAAACGGGAAGAAATCTTTGTTACCACAAAACTGTGGAATGCAGATCAAGGTTATGATACGACCTTAAGGGCATTTGATGAATCCTTAAAGAATCTTGGTATGGATTATGTCGATTTATATTTGATACATTGGCCTAAAGATAAGAATGTTGAAACCTGGAAGGCGATGGAGAAACTATATAAAGAAGGCCTTATCCGTGCTATTGGTGTAAGTAACTTCAAGATTCATCATCTAGAACATCTCTTTAAGCAGGCTGAGATTCTCCCCATGGTAAATCAAGTTGAATGCCATCCCCAATTTCCGCAAGATGATGTGTTAGAATTCTGTAAAGCTAATAACATTCAGTTAGAAGCTTGGGGACCCTTGATGCAAGGTAAAGTCTTCAATAAACAAGTTCTCATCGATTTAGCCAATAAGTATAATCGTACTGTTGCGCAAATTGCGTTAAGATGGCAAATCCAAAGAGGAGTTGTCGTTATTCCTAAATCTACTAATCCAGAACGGATTAGAGAAAATAGTCAAATCTTTGACTTTGAAATCTCGGAAGAAGATATGAAGCTAATTGCCACTTTAAAAGGTGATCGAATTAGCCATGATCCTGACCATATTACTTTCTAATAACCCTTCTTAGAAGGGTTTTTTAATATAATTATTAACCATTTGGATCTACAAAAATTATAATCCATATGATAGAATAG
>JAAYWZ010000198.1 GCA_012516175.1 Bacilli bacterium | reverse complement strand
TTATTACGTTGGTAGATAGTATTATAAACATTTTTAATTAAAATCTTATATGCATATGTATAGAGAACCCCAAAAATGATGGTGAGAATAAGCGCACTAAGCAAATTATCTTTAAGATAACTCAAAAAGGCAAAATTTACATAATAAAAAAAATTAGGATCTATTATGATAAAAATACCTAAGGTAAAAAGAAATAGGTAAAGAATATAGGCAATTATGGAGATAATCGATAAAGCATTAGCTTTATGTTTAAAAAAGAGATAAAAGTTATTATACTCATTACTTTCATCATTTAATGAGTGATAACTATAGTGCCAAACACGATAAAAAACTAAAAATGCTATCCAGTTTAAGCCGAGGGTTAATATTGTTTGGATTATTATTGCTGCTAACGCTGTTTTTGATAGTTTCAAGTATCTCACCAACCTAATAAGCAAATCTATATTAACATTATACCAAATAATTGTTTTAGTGAAAATAGTTTCATTCATAATTAAAATACCATAGATAAGCTTATCTTATCTATGGTATTTTTTTCCTAACAACATGCACAACCAATTATGACTAAGAGAATAAATAAAACAAGGATAATCGCATATCCGAAGTCACCATAACCAGGTATGCCCATATGAATCCTCCTCTATGCTTTGATACTATATAATATGTAGATTATTGAAATCTACCTATTATATTCGCCTGTATATGGTTTAATTACACCACAGGCAATTCGTTTGCCTGCATTTCCATCAGGTTGTGTGCGATAATCATCAGGATTCTCGTGAATAACAACTGCCCTACCTACAATTTCTCCCAATGTAAATTTATTTGTTAAGAAAGCTAAATAACTCACACCATTATTGGAAAATAAGACGGGAAAGTCACCAGCATGATTTCCATGTGGTTCATTACGTGGATTATAATGCCCTCCACAAGCTTGGAAGGGATTATTCTCATCACCCACTGTACAATCTCCATGCTCGTGAATATGGAAACCAAAGGGTCCAATGGGTGGGTTACCTGGTTTGTAAGTAGGTAAACCTGTTACATAAGCATAAACCATTACCCCATCAGGAACTGCTTCAAAATAGACCTCGCCATAGATATCGGGATACTTCGGCCTACCAAAAACTTGGGCAAAGAGGACATTATGATTATTCAACGGCTTCACCTCGATATATACTATGACGTTAGTTTAACTTTTGATATATATAAAAATAAGAAAGGACACTCTGTGTCCTTTCTATTGGGGGTAGTTCTCTTCAATATAATCTATACCTGCTTGAAGCGCAGCATCATTAATCGGAATTAAATGTGCTTTTTCTTCCCCAAATGACTTTTTAAGTAGCTTAATAATGGTTTCCTTTTCAAATAGTTTTGTTAATCCGAGATATGCACCTATCATAACCATATTTGCTACGCGTGGATTACCGAGTTTTAAGGCTATTTCATTTGCGGGGATATAATAGGCATTTATATCTGTTCTTTCTGTTTTTTTATCGACTAATGAAGAGTTAATAAGAATTCTCCCACTAGGTTTTACTTTACCTTCAAATTTCGCAAGTGATGGTAAGTTCATGACAAATACCGTATCAGCCTGTGAAATAACAGGAGAGTTCACTTTCATTTCGCTAATTGTAACGGAACAATTCGCAGTACCACCGCGAGTTTCTGGTCCATAAGATGGGTACCAAAGTGTATTTAAATTATGCTCATTTGCCGCATAAGCAAGTAATTGACCCATGAGCATTACGCCTTGACCACCGAAACCTGCACAAATAATCTTTTCATTAATCATTGGGCATCCTCCTTTGGTTCACGAAAGACACCTAAAGGATAATAATTAATCATGTGTTCTTTCGCCCAATTTAATGCTTCTTGTGGTGTTTTACCCCAGTTAACAGGGCATGTTGAGATGAATTCTACAAAAGCGAAACCCAAACCTTTCATTTGGATTTCAAAGGCTTTTTTAACAGCTCTTTTGGCTTTTCTGACATTGGCAGGATCATGTACAGATACCCGTTCAACATAAGTTGCACCGGGAATAGTTGCAAGTAATTCACTCATGCGGATGGGTTCACCACAAAGGCGGGCATCACGGCCAAATGGTGATGTTGTTGTTTTTTGTCCTACTAATGTCGTAGGGGCCATTTGTCCACCAGTCATTCCATAAACTGCGTTATTGATGAAGATGACGGTGATGTTTTCACTCCGATGAGCAGCATGGACGATTTCGGCAGTACCAATGGAAGCAAGGTCACCATCACCTTGATAGGTAAAGACGATATTATCTGGTCGAACTCTTTTAATACCAGTTGCGACCGCTGGAGCTCGACCATGGGCTGCTTGTTGCATATCGCAATTAAAGAACTCATAATTCATTACCGCACAACCAACGGGGGAAATACCAATCGCTTTATCCAAAATATTTAATTCTTCTAATACTTCCGCTACTAACCGATGGATGATACCATGAGTACACCCTGGACAATATGAGAATTCCTTTTCAGTTAAACCTTTAGTCCGTTGGAAAACTATTTTACTCATGCTTTAACCCCCCTAACATTGCCTTTACAGCGCTGACGATTTCTTCTGGTTCAGGTAACATACCACCTGTTCTACCAAAGAAACCTACAGGTAAGCGGCCATTATTCGCAATCTTAACATCATCAATCATTTGTCCTGTACTTAATTCACAACTAAGGATACCCTTTACTGAATCTGGTATTTCGTTAAAAGCTTTTTCTGGGAATGGCCAGATTGTAATGGGACGTAAAAGACCAACCTTGATGCCTTCCTCACTGAGAAGCTCAATAGCACTTCTAACAATACGTGCCATAGTCCCAAATGCGACAATTACTAATTCTGCCCCATCCATATTAACTAACTCATACCGTTGTTCGTTTTCTTTAATTAAACGATATTTCTCCGCTAATTTTAAAGCGTGTTTTTCCAAATTTAGGGGGTCTAAATAGAGAGAATTGATATTTACAGGAGGTCGCTTGCCTTGGGTACCTGTTGTTGCCCATGTTTTTTCTGGTAATTCTCGTTTAGAAACTTCCATATCGACATCAACGGGCTCCATCATTTGTCCAATTAAGCCATCGACCGCAATCATCACTGGATTGCTATATAAATCAGCCACATCAAAAGCCTCTTTAATTACATTAACAGTCTCTTGGAGGTCTTCAGGTGCATAAGCAATTACATAATAGTCACCATTGCCCCCACCGCGGGTAATCTGCTTGTAATCAGCTTGGGATGGTTGAATACCACCTAAACCTGGTCCACCCCGCATAACATTGATGATAACTGCTGGTAACTCAGCACCGGCCATATAAGAAATACCTTCTTGTTTTAAGGCAATCCCAGGTGAGGAGCTTGATGTCATTACCCGTACACCAGCACCACTTGCACCATATACCATATTAATCGCCGCAACTTCCGATTCGGCTTGTAAAAATACCCCACCATACTTAGGCATGTGTTTTGCTAGATATTCCGGTAGTTCACTTTGGGGAGTGATCGGATAGCCAAAAAACGCCTTACATCCTGCTTTTAAAGCAGCCAGCGCCATGGCTTCGTTCCCTTTCATCATTACTTTCGCCATGACCATCGCTCCTCTCTATAATCTTTCCACCGTGATGCAGACATCAGGGCACATCATAGCACAGTTAGCACAACCAATGCATTCCTCTGGTGTATGGATACGCATAGGTTGATAACCCTTTTTATTAACAAAATCAGGTGTTAATTCAAGTAAATCGTAAGGACAAGCTTCGATACATAGACCACAGCCCTTACAACGATCAATATCAACGGTTATTTTTCCTTTTGCCATTGGTTTTCCTCCTTATTTATAACCAGTTGCTTCTGAGATGGAGTTCTAGTTCAAAAGGAGTTCCACTAATATCTTCAGGCAACTTCTTTATTAGTGATTTTAAACCAGAAACATAAACGACTGGCAAATTTGCTCTTTTACTTACTTCTTTGATGATGGTATCGGCATAAATGAGATCCTCTATCGTGGTTTGCTTGATAAAATTACTATTATTAATTAATCCCGTGATCTTTAATGTACTTTCACTTTCTAGTTTATCTTTCATAAATAGGATATCTTCTATTGTACTAGTTTCTGGCCGAAAGACATTAATGATCATATACATCGCATAATCGCGTTTTTTTATATCTTCACTAAACTGCCTTAGTACCCGACAACCTACCGCATCTCCCCCACAATCTAGCACAATGGTCCGATCTTTTCTATTTATCTGCCCTCTTATGGCTGGAGAGAGATAGGGCATATCAAGTCCCTTAACTGAATTTAGAGTATCAGAAATAACATCTATCCCTAGACTCTCTAGGGATAGACGTATTTCTCGTGAACGAAAATAGGGATTTACAATATCGATATCAGCTAACACAACATCTAAGTTTTCTTGTTTAAGTTTTTTTGCGAAGTTTACCGCAAATTCACTTTTACCGCTACCATAATGACCACATATAATATAGATTTTATTATCCATGATAATTACTTAATATAGTTACTCCTAATATTTCTTATCGTTTCAATACGTTTTTCTGCCATTCGGTCAGCAGCTTTAGCAGTTGTAATACCTTCTTCTTTTGCGATTTTGTAAACTTCTAGGAGTCTGTCATAAATACGTTTTACTTTTGCTTCAGCTTCTTGTTTGTCATAACCTAGAATTTCTTGGTATACATTGATTACTCCACCAGCATTAATTACATAATCTGGCGCATATAGAATACCACGTTTTTCTAATTCTTCCGCATGGCGTTCTTCTTTTAAAACATTATTAGCAGCACCAGCGACAATCTTACATTTTAAGCGAGGAATTGTATCATCATTAATCACTGCACCTAAAGCACAAGGCGCAAAGATGTCACATTCAACATCATAAATTTCCTCAGGATTTACTACGGTTACTGGGAACTCCTTCACACAGCGGTCAATATTAGCTTGTTTAATATCGCAAATATATACTTTAGCCCCTTCTGCAACCAAGTGTTTCACGACATTATATCCAACACTACCAACACCTTGGACGGCAACAATACGATCTTTAAGTGAATCATCACCGAATTTTTCCTTACATGAAGCTTTAATACCTACATATACACCAAGGGCAGTAAATGGAGAAGGGTCACCTGAGGTTTTGCGTAATCCTGTAATATATTTGGTCTCCATCGCTACATAATCCATGTCATTAACATTGGTATTAACGTCTTCAGCAGTAATATAACGGCCATTGAGAGATTGAACGAAACGACCAAATGCACGGAAATAAGCTTCGGATTTCACTTTGCTAGCATCACCGATTAATACAGTCTTACCACCACCGATATTTAATCCTGCTGCGGCGTTCTTATAAGTCATACCGCGTGCTAACCGTAAGGCATCAATGATAGCCTCTTCTTCAGTCGCATAATTCCATAATCTAGTACCACCTAATGCTGGACCTAAAGTGGTATCATGGATACAAGTGATTCCTTTTAGTCCTGTTTCCTTGTCATAGAAAAAGACCAATTGTTCATAACCATACTTGGCCATTTCTTCGAAAATATTCATGGTATAATTTCCACTCCTTTACATATTTTATAATCCACTAGTATTATACCAGTTTTTGAGCAAAAAAGAAAGCGTTTTCTTGCATAGTTTAAAGAAATTCGTTCATAAAATCACGATATCAGCCTAAGCATTTTTATGATATTCATCATATTTTATGGTGTGACAATAATTAGAACAAAAAAAGGAGTAATAGAGATGTATTACGAAGAGTATGAAGTACCTATGTTTGAGGGAGAACGTTTCTTCTTCCCACCATTTTATCGACCTTTCCCCCGCAGACCATTCAATCCATTCTTTCCCTTCTTCCCATTTTATCCGTTCTTTGGCTTCCGTAGACCATTCTTCCCAAGACGTCGTTATTGGTATTAAAAAAGAAGTGTGGAGCAAATCCACACTTCTTATTCACCTGAGACTTGTAAACTACTAACTTTAATTGATGGACAACCTATTTGTTGATAAGTAAAGACTAAATCATTACCAACTTCTTCAACATTCTTCAATAGTTCCAAGAAGTTACCAGCAATTACGATTAAAGTAACGGGTTTCGCTATAACACCATTTTGAATTAGATAACCTGAAGCTTGGAGACTAAAATCGCCTGAAATTGGGTTAACACCTGAATGTAAACCTTGAACATCTGTAATTAATAATCCCTCTTCTGTTCCTTTAATCATGTCTTCTAAACTAGTATATCCTTTTTCAACATAAAGATTAGTGTATCTAACTCCAACAGGACTATTTAAACCCGCTTTAAAACCATTACCTGTTGATTGAGTATTTAAAGCATGTGCTGTTTTCAAATTGTGTAAAAAGGTCTTAAATACACCTTTACTTATGATTTCCTTGCGATAACAGCTTACACCTTCATCATCAAAAGTTTGTTGAACATAAGCATCTTGACATAATGGATCGTCAACGATAGTAATGTTAGTGTTAGCCACTTGTTCATCTAGTTTATCTTTTAAAAGTGTAAGTTTCTTTAAAACTGATTCACCAGAAAACATTGCTTGGAAAGCACCTAGGATGTCCGCAAAGACTTCATTTTCGAGGATAACAGGGTATTTCTTTGATTCAACTGGTGTCGCATTTAATAAGCCAACTGCTCTTTTCACAATTGATTCAGCTAACTTATCTAAATTAATTTCACTAAAATTCTTAACAATGCGATAATCGCTACCACTCTTAACATCACTTTCATCTTTGGCAACTGCAGAGGCATAAACGAAACAATACCCATCAGTTTTCTTTAAATTTAAACCCTTAGAGTTACGAATTTCAATCGTAACTTTTGTTTCTTTATACATACAGTTAGCAACACTCGCAATGCGAATATCCTTCTCTTTAATCTTTTTTTCTAATTCTTGAAGGAGTTTTACCTTTTCCCAAGTAGAAACTTCTGTGAAAGAAAGAGCACGTTCTTCTACTTCAGGATAATTTTCCGAACCTTCATATATGAAACTCTTTTCTTCAATGGTTAAAACTTTCGCATTATCAATTAAGCGTTCTAAGAGATAATCAATTTTATCATCATCAACATACTCACTACTGACATAGCCCATTTGTCCATTATATAAACCTCTTAGAGCCACGCCAGTGGTTTTAAACATGACATTCTTATCTACTACGCCATTAAATAAACTAATATCTAAACCAGCTTTTTCTTCAGTATAAACCTCAATTTCACTTATATTAAGCTCTTTAGCACGTTTAAATAAATAATCATAATTCATTATTTCTTTCCTCCTCTACCACCAACAGTCATCTTCTTTACCCTTATGGTTGGTTGACCAACATCCGCTGGAATAGACCCACTTAACGACCCACACATACCATGTCCTGTGGACAGGTTGTTCGCAATCATATCAATTTCTTTCAAGATATCAGCACCATTACCAACAAGAGTTGCACCACGGACTGGTCGAGTGATCTTTCCATTTTCAATCATATAACCTTCATTTACCGCAAAGTTAAATTCACCTGTGGCTGGATTAACGGAACCTCCCCCCATGCGTTTCGCAAAGAAACCATATTCAGTATTCTGAATGATTTCTTCAAATGTGGAGTTACCATTCACAAAGAAAGTGTTAGTCATTCTTGATGTTGGTGAATAGCGGTAGGATTGTCTTCTCGCACTACCTGTTATCTCACATTTCATCTTCCGAGCATTTCGTTTATCGACTAAATAACTTTTTAAAATACCATTTTCAATTAATACATTGCGACGTGTTGGTGTACCTTCATCATCGATATTGGCACTTCCCCAATAATTTGCCAAAGTACCATCATCAACAGCAGTCACGATGGGGCTGGCGATTTGTTCACCTAACTTGCCACAGAATACGGATAATCCTTTCGCTACACTGGTAGCTTCTAAAGCATGACCACATGCTTCATGGAGGATAACACCACCAAAACCATTATGAATAACTACCGGCATCATTTGTCCAACCATTTCTTCAGCTTCAAGCATCGTCAAAGCACTTTGAGCGACTTCTTGTGCGAAGGCGACAAGGTCACGCGTTTCAAATAATTCATATCCAATATTTCCACCAATCGAATCGTGTGCTGTCTGCATGATACCTGGTTTACTCGCAACGACATTTAAGGCTAACCGTACATGATGCCGTTCATCTTTCGCAATCTTACCTTCAGTATTATAAATAGTTACAGTTTGATTATGTTCCCATAATGTAGCGATAACTTGCGTAATCGATTCATGATAATTTTTAGCGGTCTCATATACAGTTTGCAGGTATTTTATTTTATCCGCATTACTTAAATTAAGAGGATTTATCATCACTTGATGTTTATTGGGAGTTTCTGTTTCAACTAAATCAAAAGAAATAGCCAACCTATCATAGTTAAATCCCGTCTTTAACGAATTAACAAGGGTTAATAAACCTTGTAAAGATGTATCATTAGTGTAACCATAGACTTCTTGTTCATCACGTAAAATTCTCAGTCCTGCACCATGTATTAAACTTGTGTTGGATTTTGTAATTTTACCACCACTTAATTCTAAATCATTATGCACCGTATCTTCTAAAAAGATTTCCGCAAAGTCCCCACCCGTTTCTAAGCACGTTTCTAGGACTAGCTTAGCTTCTTCTTTCGTAAGCATATCCGTCACTCCTTTTTTTCTTTAGAGATATTTTACCTTGTTTCGCTTGATTTCTCAAGAAAACAGCGGAAATTTATGAAAATATTTCCATATTATAAAATATCAATGGTATAATGAAAATGATTGTAACTTATGTGCTTAAATATGCAAGATAAGAAAATCCCGTTCAAGATACTCATCTTAACTGATATAATGCCAATGAATGGATGGTGGGTATGTTAATAAAAATAATTGCGCGTTAAGAAAACTATGAAAAATATAAAAAGATGTTAGAACAAGGGGGCTTTATCATAAGCGATGAAGCTGACTTGGTATTAAAAGAACTTAATAGTTCAATCGATATAATCGTTGGTAAATATCATGATCGGTATGAGTTAATCCCTTATCAAGCAATTGTGTATGTTGAGTCCTTTGGACATGATGTTATCTGCCACACATTAGAAAAAGAATATGAAATCAAGGAAAAACTCTATGAGATCGAAGGTTTATTTGAAGATAAGAGTTTCATCAGAATAAATAAAAGTTGCATTATCAACAAATGGCAGATTAAAGAGATTCGTCCTTCATTCAACATGAAGTTTATTCTAATTATGAAAAACCATCACAAACTCGAAGTAACACGCAGTTACTATTACAAGTTTAAAGAATTCATTGGCTTTTAGGAGGTTAAGATGGAAACTATCAAAATTAGTATTTCGAATACTATTTTTATAATCGTATGTTTTTTTGCTTTCATTGCACTAATAGTTTTCTTATATCAATTAATGTATAAAAAACAAATTAATAATACTCTCCATGGGAAAAAACCTTTCAGTTTCATGGAACCAATGAACTTCCTCTTATCAGTAATCCTCATTGTCATTCTAATTTTTGTTATTCGCATCAATGTTAAGACTAATGAACTAGGTAGGCGCATGGATGCGTTTTATGGTCAACTAGTGAGTAACTATAATTCCATCCAAAGTCAGTATCAATCTATCCGAAAAATATGATGAATTAATTTAGGAGAAACAATGGATTACTGAATCAACCTATGAAATGAAAGGATTCACGGAAGATAAAACTAAAGTAAAAGCACAGGTAAAGTTTTCTATTAAAGAAAAAATACCTAATTCAGTACTTTATCTAGTTATCACTAGCACAAATGAAGAAAACTGGCAAAAAATTCTCATTGAGGACAAAGGCTACTTATCATACATCGTAAATATTGAATTACCACTAATAGACAAATACACGATAGACTTACTTGAAGAGACAGAAAGCTATCAACATCGCGAAAACATCACTACAATTGATTTAGAACTTCAATATAAATCTAGAATTACTATTAATACTGCTGAAGTAAAAAATCAGACATTGACTCTATCATTTAAGTTGCATAATTATGAGATTCCTGGGTTCAAATTAAAGGACTTAAAATTAAAAATATACACAGACGCAATTACTGATGAGGAAAGCTATGTATTTGATCTAACCAATCAACTAACCATCACTGAATATTCTGATTATCAATTAATACATGTTACTTATACCATCACTATACCCTCAAATGAAACAATCAGATATGTTGACATAGTTGCGACTGATAACTTTGGTATAATCTTGCCATTTAAATACCTGAAAGTATATAAATATATTGATAAATAAAAGACGAGAATCACAATAATTCTCGTCAATTTTATTTATATTTTATCTATGACTAATTCTCCAAATCGTAGTTTGTTGGTACACTTCATTGGGTTCATAAATATTCTTATTTTTAAACTCTTCAATATTAGGAGAATTTGGTACTCCTTGTAACTCTAAACAGAATCCCGCATATTGATGACCTTTCATACCATCATTTAGGAGCATCGATTCATCAATTTGACAACCTGCATAAAACACGACGACTTCTTGATCACTAAAGACATCTAATACTAGACCACTTTGTGGTGAGTAAACTTTCGCAACATGTGTTAAATCTTCGGTTTTATTAATCAGATATGGTAAATCATAACCTAGTCCATATGTTAACATATGGTGATTAGCATAAATATCTTGTCCTATAGGTTTATACGAGCGGAAATCAAGAGGTGTATTAGCTACTGGCGCTTTAGATAGTGGTACCAGTTTTTCGTCTAATTCGATATAATAGTCCGCATTAATATATAACTCATGATTTAGTATTTTAATGTTTTTATCATCGTTTAAGTTGAAATAAGCATGATTAGTAAAATTCATTAAAGTTTTTTTATCACTTGTCGCATTGTAATGAAGATGTAATTCATTATTTACAAGTTTATATGTAATGGAAAAATCAACGTTGCCAGGATAACCACCTTCGCCATCAGGACTAGTATATGCGAAAGTGATGGTATCTGCCTTAACATCTACTACTTCAAAGTATTGATACATGAAGCTTTTAGCCCCACCATGGAGTTGGAAGATGGGATTATCAGTTTTCGGTAGTTCAATTAAATTACCATCAAGATAAAAATCTTGAATTCTTCCGGCATGACGACCAATCACCGCATTCATACAGCCAGGATTGGACATATAAGTTTCATAATCATGATGCCCTAAGATTACGTTAATCCCTGTCTCCAAATCTATTAACTTGGTAATAGAAGCACCTAAGTTAATAAATGTTGCTTCTAAATAGTTATTTCGAATTGTATATTCCTTAATCATAATCTACCTCACATTATTTAAATCGTACTTTAAAGGTGCGAATCTCATAAGGATTTAAAGTTATAGTTACTTCTTGAGTTTGTTCTTCGTTGCCAATATTATTTTCCATTAAATCAGTTTCACAAATGCTCAAGATATCAAAATCACTAGTTAACGTACACTTTGTTTTCTTGCCTTCATATTCATATAATCTCACGATATAAGCATCTTCATATTCTGCCTTCTTAACAGCACTAATTTCTACATTAGCTTTATCAATTGTGAATAAAGACTTGTTCAGATTGTCTAGAGTGCCACTAAAGACATTTAGAGGATTATTGAGTTTATATGCTTCGATTTCTGTATGAGCTTTACGCCAATCTTCTAAGTGCGGATATAGAGCATAAGTAAACTCATGGAGACCTAAATCAGCTTCAGGGTCGGGATAAATCGCACTCTTTAAGAGTGTTAAGCGCATAAGATTGCCTTTAATATCATATCCATACTTACAATCATTTAAGAGACTAACCCCATAGCCACCTTCAGATAAATCAGCCCACTTATGTCCAACTACTTCAAACTTCGCAAAATCCCAACTTGTGTTCCAGTGGTTAGGACGTTCAATATTACCGAATTGAATATCATATGTAGCCTTAGTGGTACGAATATCAACTGGGAAGGCAACTTTCATTAAGCGACGACGCTCTTGCCAATCGACTTTAGTTTTAAAGTCAATACGTCTTGTATGTGCATAGAAAATGATGTCTTGATTTATCTTAGAGTGTAAGTGTTGCCATTCAACTTCAATCACAAAGCGCAATGGTCCTGTCTCTTTGACATTAAACTTGATTAAATCATCGACATTCGCTTGTTTTTCTTGATAATAAACATCAATATCCCAAGCATCAAAATTCATGGGACGGTCTTCAAAAGTTTGAATAACATTTCCACATTGATTTGGTGCTAATACTTCTCGATCAGCTTCTTTATCATAGATACGTTTAATATGACCTTTGTCATTAAACTCAACTGTATAGAAAGGCGTATCCAAAACTTTATCATTTAGTTCAAATGGATTAACAACCTCAGTTTGCTTTTCACTTACTTTGATTTCTGTAAATGCTAGTGGTTTTAACTCTTCAACATAAACTAATGTACCATAATCAGTTACTTGTGTAGGTAAAGGTTTATTATGAGTAGTAGATACAAAGCCCTTTGTATCTATAGGTAAAAATACATAATCATTTCTTACCCAGTTACTATTATTAAAGACTGTAAATGTATCTTTATTACGGTCTAATGTATTTTCTAATTTATTTAAGACTTCTTGGGCTAATTGCTCAGCTTCTTGATAATCTTTGACCGCATCTATATAGACTTCTTTAATCGATGATCCAGGAATAATATCATGGAATTGATTAGTGAGGATGATTTTCCAACCTTTTTCTAAGGTTTCTTTACTATAAGGAATACCTTTGGTTAATTCTCCGAAAACACTTAAAGTCTCCGCTAAACGATAATAGTTTTCTAGTTTACGATTAAATTTCTTAATGATAGCTTGAGACGTATAAGTACCACGATGATACTCTAAGTATAACTCACCATCCCACTCAGGAATAAAACGATCAGTTGTACTTAAACGTTCGTGAAGTTTATGGAAGAATTCTGTTGCGGTTTGGGTTTTAACATGGGGAATACCGGGCAGTTTATCAAGGTACTTGATTAATTCCAACATTTCTCGTTCTACGCCACCACCACCGTCTCCATGACCATATGCTAAAAGTAACTCATTATTGATATCTTTATCGACATAACGGTTCCAGGTTTCAGCTATGGTATTAGCGTGGATGCGTCCATTATATGTATAGAACCAACTATCTTTAGGGGCATTGACTTGGGGTGTCGTAATCATATGTGTAAGGATTTCCGTGCCATCAATACCTTTCCAAATGAATGTATCATGAGGAATCTTATTATATTGATTCCAACTAATTTTGGAGGTTAAGAAGGTTTTTACACCAGATTTTCTTAGTACTTGGGGAAGTGCCCATGAGTATCCAAAAACATCTGGTAACCATAAAAAGTCAGCATCCTTATTGAATTCTTCCTTGAAGAACTTCTTACCCACAAGGATTTGCCGAACTAAACTCTCACCACTAATTAAGTTACAATCAGCTTCAACCCACATTGCACCATTTGCGTCCCAACGACCTTCTTGAACTAGTTTCTTTATCTCTTCGTAGATTTCTGGGTAATCATTTTTAATATAATCATATAAACGTGGTTGTGATTGTAAGAAAATGTAATGTGGGTAACGTTCCATTAATCTTAAGACAGTCGCAAAACTCCGAGCTGCTTTTTCGCGAGTATGTTTTAAACGCCATAACCAAGCCACATCGATATGGGTATGACCAATACAGTTAATGACGATATCAGTAAACTTTTCTAGTTTTTCCACTCCATTAATTAAGTATTCATGAGCTTGATATAAACTTTCATATACATTATCACTGGACCAGTCAATTAGTTTGAAGGTATTGTTTAGTAGATGTAAGAGTTTTTGTGAGTTTTCATTACTTTCACTTAGTTGTTCATTAGTTTCGATAATCGCTCTTGACAGGTAATATAACTCATCGACTTTTTCATCTAACCAACATATAAATGCTTGGGAGAAGCGATGTTCCATTTCCCTTGGCTTACCGCCACCTTCAAGTCCTGACCATAACTTTAATTTTAGATCAAGCTTTTTACCAACTACACCATTTGGTAAAAATATTTCTTTATGATTGGAATCGACACCTTGATATGGTTTACCATCCAAAAAGGCTAACGATTCAAAACCAGAGTTTCCCCCTCCTCCAGTAATCCCAAAGTCAAGGAAGCATAGAACAGTTTTATCTTTAAAAGATGCTGGTACAGACACATCAAAAGTGACCCATAAATATTGATCCCGGCCTTTCCAATACTCGCCTAAGCGTTTTTCTTGCCAAGGACCATTTAAAGGATATTTTGCATCAGTATTACGCTCATTCACTAATATTTTCGAGATATTAATAATGTCGCGATACCGAAGATGTTTGATATCCTCTAACCGTGCTTTTAACTTGCGTTCTGTAAAGAACAACTTATCGGTATAAGAAACTCCCATAAATAAATTCCTTTCTAATGATCTTAGATACAACTATCTCTAAAGATGATATTCGTTGGAATCGTTACTTTCTTAGCTACTTGTCGATTGGTTTGGAAACGTTCTAATAGTAAACTGACAGCACTTTCTCCCATTAATTTAGTGTTGATATTGACACTTGTTAAAGAAGGAATTGTAAACTGAGCTAAGGAAGTATTATTATAGCTAATAATGGAGACAACATCAGGGACTCTAATGTTGTATTCATTTAGTGCCTTTAAACAACCAATGGCCATCGAGTCACTCGCAACGATGTATGCATCTAATAATTCATCTTTTTTGATTATCTCGGACATAATCTCATAACCACTATCTGCGGTAAATTTTCCCAAATACACATGATTTTGGTTATAAGCATTTCTTAATATCATTTCCCTTTTATAAGAAACTAAACGTGGATCGAGCACCTCTACTCCATCACAGGTATGCTCAATCCCACAAATAAAACCGATACGTTTAATCTTTTTACTAATATAATAGTTGATGATTTCTTCCATCGCTCCTACTAAATCTGATACAACAACATCAACAAAATAATGTTTAGTGGGACAATCCACTACCACTAAGTTGGGACATCTATTATAAAGCTTGTCAATAAACTCTTGACTATATTTACCTAGTGCGATTACGCCATCAACATTAATGTTTTCAAGATCTAATTGTTCTCCTTTACGACATTGGATCAACTCTAAATTAATGTTGTTTCTATTACATTCGTTTTCAACCCCTAACCTAATAGCCAAATAATAAGGGTCATTTAATTCCTCGTTCATTGTGTACCAATAAACTAAACCGATGGTCTTTGCTGATTGGTCAAATTTTGGTTGAATTTTACGAAGTGTTGGCGTCACATAATTCAACTTTTCTGCTGTTTGAATAATCTTTAAGCGGGTTTCATCAGAAACACTAAAAGTTTTATCTTGATTTAATACGCGGGAAACGGTTGTAATTGATACCCCTGTTAATTGAGCAATTTCTTTAATTGTAGCCATAACTTCACCTTTCCAATATTTCATATCATATCACAATTTTACTACATATTTTACCAAATTCAAAATGTATCTTGTTTTTACTACTTATTTCTCCCCATTT
>JAAYWZ010000197.1 GCA_012516175.1 Bacilli bacterium | reverse complement strand
TAAATGGCGAATATACTAAAGCAGTTTAATCTAGGTAATGGTAAATAGTATTACCTTTGGTAAAGATGTTCTCATTACTTACCCAAAGGAACTTTGTTACTCATTATAAGGGTATAAAAATCTTTAATATAAATGTAAAACAGGCTACACAAAAAAGTGTAGCCTGTTTCATATTCAGTATATTTTGATAAATTAATAGAATAAACAATTAATAAAATCATCTAATGTGATATTAAAGAAATACTTATCGATATCTTGCTCTAATACTTTTCTTATAGTTTCTTCCTCAAAACGTTGGTTTTCTAATAGTTTTTCAAGTTCACTTATATCTTCTTGACCAAAGAAATCACCATATATCTTACAGCTTTTGATATAGCCTTCCGATACATTTAAACGGATATCAATTTTTCCACCTGGGTAGCGATTAGATTTTTGAAGGTTAAAATCGGGGCTCTCACCATAGTTCCATTCCCATTTGAGATATTTTTCTTCCATTAATTGCTTTATTTTCTTTTGATCTTCTTCGGTTAATTCATAGATATATGGCGTAATATCAGCGGATTTGAGGATAAATTTAAGCAATTCATCCTGAAACTCTTTAAGGGTCATAGGTTTATTGATATAGGGTAGAATATTAGTGACTCGACTTCTAACTGATTTAATACCCTTAGACTCAATTTTGTCAATTTTAACATTTAATACATTGGTTACCATCTCTAAATCAGAATTAAAGAGAATTGTGCCATGATGTAGGACGCGATTACGATAATAACTTTGGGCATTTCCAGAAATCTTCTTACCTTCAACAGTAATATCATTTCGTCCTGAAAATTCTGCAGGGACACCAATTGATCTTAACATATCAATGACTGGTTGGGTAAATTTGCGGAAATTATTAACATTATCTTCAACATTTCTGGTAATAAATGAGAAGTTAAGATTACCAAAGTCATGATAAACAGCTCCCCCACCAGTAATGCGTCTAACTACATTAATGTTGTGTTTTTGAATATAAGTATTGTTTACTTCTTCAATGGTGTTTTGATTACGACCTATAATCACTGATGGTTCATTAACCCAGAGAAAAACAAAGTCATCATCGATGTCAAGATACTTAAATACATATTCTTCGAGCGCTAAATTGTATTGCGGTTTGTTTGAGTTATTGATAATTGTTAGCACTAATAACCACTCCTTGTCGTCTTATGACTATATTTTACCAATCATATGTCCATTATGCAAAAGATTTGTTAAGGAAAACCAAAAATTATGAAAACACTATCATTTTTTTGATGATTTTTCAATTATATAAATATAATTTGAAAATTAAAAATAGGATTTTTTATCCAAAAATATGTTAGTTTTTTTCGTTGACAATGGTTTTTTATTAAACTATAATTTGATTATATTTTAAAAAACACATTCTATAAGGAGAGAATACATAAATGAAAAAAATAACTAAAGTATTAGCATTAGTTATAATCGCACTAATAGGATTAGTATTATCTGGTTGTAAACAAAAAGATGTCAATGAACTTGAGGTTATTAAAAAACGGGGCAAGCTCATTGTTGGTACTTCACCCGACTATCCTCCATACGAGTTTATCGATATTGACACTGGTGAAGTTATCGGTTTCGATATTGAAATTGCGAAAGAAATCGCTAAAGATTTAGGGGTAGAATTAGAAATAAAAGAAATGGCTTTTAGCGGCTTGCTTGCAGCTTTAACAACTGGCAATGTGGATATCGTTTTAGCTGGCATGACTCCAACCCCAGAGCGGCAACTAAGTGTTGATTTCTCTGACATCTACTATACAGCAGTACAAGCACTAATTGTCCATAAAGACAATCAAGATGTCATCACATCATTGGCTGATTTAGCTGGTAAAACAATTGGTGTGCAAAAAGGCACAATTCAAGCCGAAATTGCTGCGGAAATTGAAGGTGCGACAGTAAGAGAATTGGGAAAAATCACAGACTTAGTAATGGAACTAAAGTTCAAAAATGTCGATGCATTAATTGTAGAATTACCAGTTGCTGAAAGTTATGTTGCGAATAATAATGACTTATTCTTAACATCCATAACTTTTGATGAAGTTGATGGTGGTAGTGCTGTCGCAGTAAAAAAGAACAGCCCAGAACTCTTAGCTGAAATTAACAAGACTTTAAAACGCTTAATGGATGAAAATTTAATTGACAAATTTGTTACAGACGCAACAAATAAAGTTAACGCTGATGAAGAGTAATAGGGAGTAATGGACAGTGCCAAATTTACAGCGGTCTAGACGTGTAGAAAACGCTAAATCAAGTCTAATCATTATTGCTCTTGTCACGCTTATTTTAATCATCTTAAGTCAAATGAATTTCGCATTTGTGGGTAGATATAAACACTTCTATCTCCAAGGCACTATTAACACTATTGTGTTAGCCTTCTTTGCGGTGATCTTTGGGGTACTACTAGGTGTTATTATATCCTTAATGCGGATAAGTCAGTCACAAGTGCTTAAGATTGTATCTGCAAGTTATGTTGAGTTTATCCGAGGAACACCGCTTCTTGTCCAATTATACATCATCTATTATGGCTTACCGATGATAGGTATTAGATTTTTCGATATCCGTTTACCTATCATTGGTACAATCCCTGGTGATTTTATCGCTGGTATTGTCACCTTATCCATAAATAGTGCTGCTTATGTTTCAGAGATTATTCGGGCTGGAATCCAAGCAGTTGATAAAGGACAAATGGAAGCAAGTCGTTCATTAGGTTTAACCTACGCAACCTCAATGCGTTATGTAATATTCCCACAAGCGTTAAAAAATATTTTACCTGCCTTAGGAAATGAGTTCATTGTCGTTATTAAAGAATCATCCATTGTATCTGTCATCGGTATTGCTGACTTAATGTATAAAGCCGATACCGTCAGGACCAACACCTTCCAACCCTTTGAACCATTGATTTTTGCGGCACTTATTTATTTTGTGCTCACCTTTGGATTATCGAAATTATTAGGATTAATAGAAAAAAGGATGAAGAAAAGTGATTCAAGTTCATGATTTATATAAACAATTTGGCAAAAACGTGGTTTTAAAAGGTATCAATTTGGATATCAAGCAAGGGGAAGTTGTTGTTATTATCGGTCCAAGTGGTTCAGGCAAGAGTACGTTACTACGCTGTTTAAACTTAATCGAGATGCCCACGAGTGGTGACATCATCTTTCAAGGTCAATCTATCCTAGATAAGAAAACGAATATCAATAAAGTACGGGAACAAATCGGCATGGTCTTCCAACAATTTAACCTTTTCCCCCACATGACTGTGCTAGATAACATCACCTTTGCACCACGTAAACTTTTGAAAATAAGTAAAGAGGAAGCTTATCAGTTAGCAGTTAATCTCTTAAAGAAGATTAACTTAGAGAATAAGATTGATGCTTATCCAAATAGTCTATCTGGCGGGCAAAAGCAACGTATCGCGATTGTGCGAGCCCTAGCCATGAATCCTAAGGTGATGTTATTTGACGAGCCTACTAGTGCTCTTGACCCTGAAATGGTCGGCGAAGTATTGGCAGTAATGAAGCAACTTGCTCTTGAAGGAATGACGATGGTAGTGGTAACCCATGAAATGGGTTTTGCCCGTGAAGTTGGTAGCCGTGTACTCTTTATGGACGAAGGACTAATTCTAGAAGAAGGTACACCACAAGAAATCTTTGCTAATCCTAAACATCCTAGAACTCGTGAGTTCTTAGGTAAAGTACTCTAATCCTCCTAATGGAGGTTTTTTCTTTATTAATAAATAGGCTTTAATCTTTAACAATTACTTGATTTGTAGTAAAATAATGGTAATTAAATATTAGAGGTGAAACCATGAATCAAGAAACTATTGAACTGTTTAGAACACTAACCACTCTTCATGCAGCGCCTGGTTATGAAACAGAAGTGCGTAGGTTCATGAAGGAACAATTAAGTCTTTATGCAGATGAAATAATCTATGATAAACTAGGTAGTATTTTTGGGGTAAAACATGGTGATCCAAATGGTCCTCGAGTCATGGTCAGTGGTCATATGGATGAAGTTGCTTTTATGGTTACAAGAATCACCAAGAATGGTATGCTTAAGTTTCAACCTTTAGGCGGTTGGAGTCCTTATGTTTTACAAGCACAAAAATTAGTTGTCCATACGAAAAATGGTCCGATTTATGGAATTGTTGCTAGTACCCCTCCTCACCTTGGCGGTGGTGAGAAGCCAGAAATTAAAAACATGTTGATTGATATTGGTGCTGATAGTGAAGAACACGCAAAAGAATTAGGAGTACAACCTGGATGTTTTGTGACTCCTTACATGGATTTTACATTTACCGCTGATAAGAAAAAAATTATTGCTAAAGCCTGGGACAATCGTTACGGGTGTGGTTTAGCCATTGAATTACTTAAAGAACTCAAAGATAAGAAACTTCCAAATACCCTTTATAGTGGCGCAACTGTTCAAGAAGAAGTTGGATTAAGAGGAGCTGAAACAGCTGCGAACCTTATTAAACCTCAGATCTTCTTTGCTTTAGATGCATCCCCAGCAAATGATATAACTGGAGATCCTACTGAGTTTGGCCAAATCGGTAAAGGTGTGCTTTTACGGATCCTTGACCGTACTTATGTAACTCATCGGGGTATGCGTGAATTCATGTTAGATATGGCAGAAAAACACAAGATTCCTTACCAATACTTTGTCTCCCAAGGAGGCACTGATGCTGGAAAAGTCCATTTACATGGTGAAGGTGTACCATCTATTTTAGTTGGTATTTGTGCTCGTTATATCCATTCCCATGCAGCTATGATTCATATCGATGATTATGCAGCTGCGAAAGAAATGTTAATTAAACTAGTTGAAGCGATGGATATGACTACATATAAAACGATAACCCAAAATGCCTAAGTTAAAAGTTGTTGTTGGAAGTACTAATCAAGTTAAAGTTCAAGCCATCGCTAACGTGTTTGCAAATTATGAAGTGACGGGAATGGCTATAAGCAGTAAAGTTTCTGCCCAACCTATGACTGATCAAGAAACCATTAAAGGGGCGATTAACCGTGCCATTGGAGCTAAACGCTATGGTGATATTGGAATTGGGTTAGAAGGTGGCGTTCAGCAAACCACTTATGGCTTATTATTAGTAAATTATGGTGCCTTAGTTGATGAAGTGAACAATTTGTATATCGCTGGTGGAGCTCGCATACTCCTACCTAATGAAGTTGCGAAAGAACTATATTTAGGTAAAGAACTTGGTGATGTCATGGATAAATATTGTCACAAGATTGGTGTGAAACATGATGAAGGAGCTGTAGGGGTTTTTACTAATAATTTTGTCAAACGCCAAGAAATGTTTGAACATATCGGTAAGTTACTATATGGGCAGATGTTAAACAAGCAAAATGCGGTTAAATTATTTGATCAGAATGAGGTGATAAGATGATAAAATTAGAATCTGTTGAACAATTTAATGAGTTAAAGAATGGTCAGACAGTGTTTATGTTTAGTGCAAACTGGTGTCCCGACTGTCACTTTATCAAACCACATATGCCTGAGATTGAAGAAATGTATCCAGAATTAACATTTGTTGAAGTTGATCGCGATAAATTTATTGATTTAAGTTTCGAAAATAATATTTATGGAATCCCCAGTTTCTTAGTCTTTAAAGATGGTCAATTAGTTGGTTCATTTGTTAGTCGCTTTCGTAAAACAAAACAAGAAGTTGTACAGTTCTTAAATTCAATTAAATAAAGATTTGGGTCAGTAAGACTGACCCTTTTAATTATTGTTGATTTTCGTTATTTATGATGATAATTTTGGGAAAATATGTTAAAATGATTGTAATACCTTGAGTGTTATGATGGGTGATATTATGAGTGATAAGAAGGAAAGAATCCAGAATATTACACGGCTTAATCGGGA
Organism: Bacilli bacterium; assembly: GCA_012516175.1. GTDB lineage: Bacteria > Bacillota_I > Bacilli_A > Haloplasmatales > Haloplasmataceae > JAAZCR01. Next base: position 9,111 of record JAAYWZ010000197.1, on the reverse strand, counting down.
TAAGTTCAGAAAACCTTTAATCACCGATGATGATTTCAAAGATGATAGTGAAGTCTATTTGAGTGTGGTTAAAAGCAAACCAAAAAAGAATAATCCAGAACCAAATCAAAATACTAATACTCGCTATTATTTATCGCCGATTCACGGTAAAGTACCAGATCGTTCTTCATTTCCAATATATAGTAGTAGAAATATCAGCAAGCAATATGATTTTTTACGCAAAAATAAGAAATTAAATAAGGAAGAGTTAGAAAAACAATACGGGCATGAGTACCCAGAATTTGATGACCGACTAATTAATAATCAAAGACGAAGAGAGTTACTGAGCAAAAATATTAAGGAAATTTATGAGGATAAAGAACCGGTACCACCACAGGATGTTACTAAGAAGTTTACTGAAGTATTTACTCACGAAGTGGAAAAAGAGCAACCCATCAATATTATTTATGAAGAGGAATTAGATTTTGATACCGATAGCAAAATTATGACTTCCTATGATGAGAATTATCGTCAATCCTATTTCAGAGATTATGATAAAATCAAAAGTCAATATGATGATAATACTTATACAAATGTGACAGTATATGAACAAGATGATCGTAAAAAGGTCTTAAAAGAAGAGATTAAGCGGATCTTTGAAGAAGATCTTGATAAAGATGATGACCTTTATTATGAAGATGAGGTAATAATTAAGACAGAATCACAAAATCAAGTAAAAGAAAACAATAATTATCGTTTTACCGAACCCGAACAACGCTTCGAGAATCGTTTTGTCAATCTCAAGCAAGAATTAGATAAAGAGATTACCAAGAAAAGTGAAACTTTGATAAAAGATATCACTCAATATAAATTGCCTCCCCTTGATTTGTTAAACGCACCAAGTGAATATATCGAAGAAGATCCTGAGTTTATCAGATCGCAGATGGAAATAATTGATGCCACCTTGGCAAGTTTTAATATCGCAGCGAAAACCGTCTATTATACTGTTGGACCAACGGTTACTCGTTTCGAAGTTGAACCCGAACCAGGTACCAAAGTAAGTAAAATCACGAGTCTCCAAGACGATATTAAGTTAAGACTTGCCGCTAGTGATATTCGCATCGAAGCACCTATCTCTGGTAAGAGTACTGTTGGTATTGAAGTTCCAAATAAGACCAGACGTTTAGTTACCTTTAGAGAAATCTTAGAAACCACAGCATACAGGGCTTTTAAATCACCACTAAAAGTGGCTTTAGGGCTTGATATCGCTGGAGAACCAGTATTCTCAGATATCAGTTCCATGACCCATGCACTGATTGCTGGGTCCACTGGTAGTGGAAAGAGTGTATGTGTCAACTGTATCATCTTAAGTATTCTCTTTAATGCTTTACCAGATGAAGTTAAATTAGTGCTAATTGATCCGAAAAAAGTTGAATTCAGCATTTATCGTGATATTCCGCATTTATTAACACCTGTAGTTAACGATCCTAAAGTAGCCTGTGCTACACTTAAGTGGCTAACAGAAGAAATGGAACGTCGATATGAACTAATTGAAAGTGTAGGAGCAAGAGATATCAAGAGTTATAATGCGAAACGCCAGCATGTTGATGACTTACCGAAACTACCTTACATCGTTGTTGTAATTGATGAGTTGGCAGAATTAATGCTCCTTAATCCTAATGAAGTAGAAGAATCGATTCAGCGGATTTCTCAACTTGCTCGGGCTGCAGGAATCCACTTAATCGTTGCGACGCAAAGACCATCAACGGATGTAATTACAGGTATAATTAAGAATAATATTCCTACCCGTATTTCCTTCCAAGTCCCAAGTGCCGTTGATTCTCGTATTATTCTTGATGAAGTTGGAGCGGAAAAACTATTAGGTAAGGGCGATATGTTACTAAGTGATAATGGTAAACCATTATTAATGCGACTACAAGGAGCCTATGTCAATGAAGAAGAGATTGAACGTGTCAGCAAATACGTAAAGGAACAGATGGCACCAGAATATGTATTTACTGCAGAAGAGTTAGTTAGCAAAAAGGATAATGACATGTTAATGGAAGAAGACGATGAGTTATTTGATGATGCTGTGCGTTATGTAATTGAGATAGGTGAAGCTAGTGCATCAAAACTCCAAAGAAAATTTAAGATTGGCTATAACAGAGCTGCCAGAATGATTGATATGATGGAAATGTATAACATCATTGGTCCTCAACAATCCGGTAGTAAACCGCGCGAAGTGCTGATGACATTAGAAGAATATGAAAGATTATTTAGACGTTAAAAAACTACTCAAGACTTTGAGTAGTTTTTCTTTTTTGTCTTAATTAATCACACTTATCTAGGTTTTTAATATAAATAAAATGAAAAGGAGGGCTTATGATGTATCATTTTATTGGGATAAAGGGTGCAGGTTTAAGTAGTCTTGCTTGTCTATTGCATGACTTGGGATTAGAAGTGCAAGGTAGTGATGTGTCTGAATATTTTTATACAGAAGATAATTTAATTAAACGCAAGATAAAAATCTTACCGTTTGACCATAATAATATTAAAAAAGAATATACGGTAATTGTTGGTAATGCTTTTCTTAATAATGAAGAACACAAAGAAGCTATGAAGCTAGGATGTGAAGTGTACACATATAATGAGTATGTGGGGTTATTGAGTAAAAAATATTTTTCAGTTGCGGTTAGTGGTACTCATGGTAAAACCACAACAACAAACATGATTAAGCAGATTCTTGCCGCTAAAGAACCAGTAAATTTCTTAATTGGTGATGGTCAAGGTGGAGGAGCACCTAATAATGATTTGTTTGTTTTTGAAGCTTGTGAGTATCGGAGACATTTTTTAAAATACTGGCCAAAAGTTCTAGTAATAATCAATATCGATTATGACCATCCTGATTATTTTACAGATATTAAAGATGTACAAGACGCTTTTAGCACTTTGGTTGCTCAGAGTACAAAGGTTGTGTATAATGGTGATGATGCTTGTGTAAGGGCTATTATTCCTCATGATAAAGATAGTAGTTCTTTTGGATTAGATAAAGATAATACATATCATGCAGAGAATATTACCAATGATCATCGCTATACTTACTACGACTTATATATTCATGATAAATACCTAACCCAAATAAAAATACCGCTCTTTGGTAGTGCAGCCGTCTATAACTCTTTAGCTGCGATTGCGACAACGCATACATTAGTTAACGATATTGGCTTATTGAAAAATATATTGGCTAATTATGTTACATCAAAACGTCGGTTTGAAGAGGTAATTATTAATAATCAGGTAATTATTAGCGATTACGCCCATCATCCCACTGAGATAAAAGCTACTCTGGATGCGATTCATGTAAAATATCCATTTAGAAGGGTTATTGTCTACTTTCAACCCCATACCTATTCCCGTACGATTGCGCTGTTTAAAGAATTCTGTGAGAGTTTAAGTTTAGCTGATAAGGTTTATTTGCGGGAAATCTTTTCATCAGCAAGAGAACACGAAGCGATTATTTCAATTAATTATCTATCGGAAGCGATAAATAATAGTGAAGTTATTAATGATGATGAGTACATTGAAGAGTTTGCTAAATATAACAATGCAGTTATTGTTTTTATGGGCGCGGGCGATATCGATAAGTTATATGCTAAATATATCCAAAAAATGCAAAAAAAAGATAATTTCTCTTAAAAATTAAAGCATAATCATGTATAATGATTATATAAAGTGGTAAAGTTAAAGTAGGTGAAAACGTGCTTCAGGATATAGTCTATATAATCTTAGGAATAGTCATTATTGTTTGTGTTATTGCGGTAACAATCTTCGCAATTAAATTCTTAGAAAATTATCGGAACACCCTCAAACAAGCAGATGTTACGATAAGAATTGCTGAATCAAGTTTACAAGAATTAGACCACATGATTGAACTATTTACTAATAAATTAACAGATGCGGAAACATTCTTCCAAGAACTAAATACGACAGGCATGTTCTTAGAACGAGTCAATAATAAGTTTGAACATGTGGTAGAAATAATTGAAAAATATCCCCGAGGTTTTGCATCTTCATTATTTTTATTAAATAAGATAGAATCGATAAAAGATATCACGAAGTTCTTTAATATCCTAAATTTTGATGAGGAGTTGAATTCGATGTTGAAAGATTTCCTTAAAGGCGCAATCGTGGGTGGTTTGCTTGTTGCTTTCTTAACTCCGAAAACCGGTGAAGAAATGCGGAAACTAGCTTTAGAAAAACTCGATGAGTTACGTGATAAAGCTAAAAATGTTAATGTTGAAGATGTCCGTGATGGTATCTTCAAGAAAATAGATGAATTACGTACTTATTTAACAACATCTAGTAAAGATGAGATAATAAACCGCATTTTTGAAGAAATTAAAGGTTTATATGATAAAGTCCGGGCATTTCTATCAAAACAAGAACCTAAAACGGAGATTATTGAAAAACAGTAGATAGCTACTATTTACTGTTTTTTTAAATATGGGAAGTAAAGGTTGATATTATGGATAGAATTAAAGAATTACGGCAAAGAATTGATAAAATTAATTTTGAATTATTAAGTCTATTAAATGAAAGAGCGCAAATTGCCTTAGAAATAGGTGTAGAAAAGCGTAAAAGCGGACATGCTATTTATGACCCTGTTAGAGAAAAGGAAATACTTGATACGATTTTAAAAGCGAATCAAGGTCCTTTTACTAATGATGTGATTAGTTATCTATTTAAGGAAATCTTTAAAGCAACCCTAGCCTTACAAAAAGAAAATATAATTAATAACTTAAAAATATCAAGAATGTATCAAAAAGAAGATACCTTGATTCACATCAAAGATCAAGTTATTGGTGGAAGTAATATTACATATATTTTTGGTCCTTGTTCAATTGAAAGTGAAGAACAACTAGAACAGGTTGCTAAGTTATTAGTAAGTAAGGGATTAAAATTTATTAGAGGGGGTGCATATAAACCACGCACCTCACCTTATGATTTTCAAGGTTTAGGATTAAATGCTGTGAAAATCATGAAAGAAATTGCTGATAAATTCAATTTGATTTCAGTTGTGGAAGTTCTCGATGAAAAACAACTTGAAGAAGCATATGATTATATCGACATTATCCAAATCGGTAGTCGCAATATGGATAATTTCAGTTTATTGAAACGGATAGGGCATACTGATAAACCAGTTATCTTAAAACGGGGTTATGCGGCAACTATTGAAGAGTTTTAATTAGCAGCTGAATATATCGTTTCTGAAGGAAATAAGCAAGTGATTTTATGTGAAAGAGGTATTCGTACTTTTGAGACTGCAACCCGTAATACTTTAGATATCGCTGCCATACCAATATTGAAAATGGAAACCCACCTCCCAGTGATTGTCGATGTAAGCCATGCCAGTGGAAGAAAAGACATCATGACATTACTTGCTAAAGCTAGTCTAGCTGCTAATTGTAACGGGATTATGGCTGAGATACATCCCAATCCATCAGTTGCTTTATCAGATGCCCACCAACAAATGAGTTTTGCCGAGTTTGAAAATTTTTATCAAACCTTATTAGAATAGAAATAGGGTGAAAATTTTTCATTTATAAATCGCTTTCGCTTGAAAATATTTTCAATTATGGTTATAATAAATATAAAATGAAATTCCTGTAATGGGAGGTGAAATATATGGTCGATATTAAAAACACAAAAGTCACAATTTACGACGTCGCAAGTGAAGCAGATGTTAGTCTTGCAACTGTATCTCGTGTCTTAAATTATCCTGAAAAAGTAAAACCAGCAACTCGTGAGCGTGTTCTTGAAGCTATTAGAAAATTAGGTTATCGACCTAATGCAATTGCGCGGGGACTTGCTAGTAGGAAATCTACGACGGTAGCCTTAATCGTACCTGATGTATCCCGGGCATCTGTTGCAGAAATGATTAATGGAGTAATTGATATTGCCCGCAAGTATGATTATACGGTTATTTTAAAGGTTACTAATAGTGAACCCGATGTTGAAGATGATATTTGGCAAGAAGTCTTTGCGGCTCAAGTCGACGGTATCATTTACTTAAATGATGAACTCCAAGAACATAACATTGAGCAAATCAAATCTAGTGATGTTCCTGTTGTTTTGTGTAATGTAGGTGTAGATGATCCAACCATAGCGTGTGTATCAATAGATTTTGAAAAAGCATTCTATGAAGCAACTCAATCGCTCATAAATAAAGGTCTGAAAGACATCCTCCTAGTATCAACAAGAAGCGCTTATTATGTCAACTCTTTCAAGGAACGTGGTTATGTTAATGCGATGAAGGAAGCTAACCTTGAACCAAACATTGTTCGTACATCAGGTAGATTAGTGGTTAACTATCCTTTCTTTATCGACTACTTAAAGAACCATCGCCCTGAAGCAGCGCTTGTTGTGCGTGATTCTATTGCGGTATCGATAATCAATGCCGCTAGTGAACTAGGAATCAGGATTCCAGATGAATTAGAAGTCATTTCTTTCCAAAACACGAAGTATGCCAAGATGTCACGACCAACATTAAGTTCAATCGATAACCCAATCTATGATATTGGTGCTGTTAGCATGCGTCTCTTAACGAAATTAATGAATAATGAACCGATTGAGAATTTAAATGTCGTTCTACCACATAATATCATTTGGCGAAACTCGACTAAAAATTAATAAATATATAGCAACCTAAGGAGTAATAGTCACCCCTTAGATGTCAATTAGAGGAGGTACAAAACATGAAAACAAAATTACCAATCGCCATGAGTAATCGGCATGTTCACTTAAGTCCAGAACATTTAGAAGCACTTTTTGGTGCTGGATATGAATTAACGAAGTTTAAGGATTTATCACAACCAGGTCAATTTGCGGCTAATGAAAAAGTCGATGTTGTTGGTCCTAAAGGTACACTCAAAGGAGTTCGTGTTCTAGGTCCTTGCCGCGGTAAGACGCAAATTGAAATATCCAAAACAGATAGCTTTGTATTAGGTATCTATCCGCCTGTACGTGATTCAGGTGATATTAAAGGTACACCTGGTGCAAAAATCGTCGGACCAAAAGGTGAGATTGAAATCGAAGAAGGCGTAATCATTGCTGCACGTCATATTCATATGCATCCAGATGATGCAAAAGAGTTTGGTGTTAAAGATAAAGATCGCGTTCGCATTAAAGTTGATGGTGAACGGGGACTAATCTTTGATAATGTCTTAGTGCGTGTACGTGATGATTTCGCACTAGAAATGCATGTTGATATTGATGAAGGTAATGCCGCTGGTGTAAATAATGGCGATTTAGTCGAAATTGTTGAGATTTTATAATAATATATAAGCGATGAATGGGCGAAGTAGTGATAGCGAAAAATTTCAGAGACTTAGTGGTTGGTGTGAACTAAGATTTTCGGTATTTACGAATTACACCCAGGAGCATTCACCTCTGGTGAACGGTTAAGCCGTTATCTTAATGAGTGCACAATATTATCTATGTAATATTTGTGAATTAAGGTGGTACCGCGTATTAAACGCCCTTAAGTAATTAAGGGCGTTTTTTATTTAAAAACATTTATTTATTAGATGCATAAAATAGAATTAATACAAAAAAGAAGAAAAGGAGAATTTTCATGAAAAACCCTCTATTATTGGACTTACAATGGCGTGGTTTAATAAATGACTGTACTGATTTAGAATTATTGGATGAATTATTAAATGAAGGAAGCATTACTCTCTATTGCGGGTTTGACCCAACAGCCGAAAGTTTACATGTTGGATCACTACTACCAATCTTAACTCTAAAAAGATTCCAACTTGCTGGTCATAAAGTATTGCCACTTGTTGGCGGGGCAACAGGATTAATTGGTGATCCCAGTGGACGTTCATCGGAAAGACAATTAAACCCCATAGAAACCGTTCATAAATGGGTGGAATCCATTAAGAATCAATTAGCGCAATTCCTTGCATTTACAAATACTGATACTCCTGCGGAAATGGTTAATAATTATGATTGGACCAAGGATTTATCAGTAATCGATTTCCTTCGTGATATAGGTAAACATTTTGGAATTAACTACATGTTAGCGAAAGAATCGATTGAAAGACGTTTAGAAACAGGGTTATCTTACACAGAGTTTTCTTATACGATTCTTCAAGCAATGGACTTCTATCACCTGTTTACAACCAAAAACTGTGTCTTACAAATTGGTGGTAGTGATCAATGGGGGAATATTACCTCAGGACTAGAATTAATTAGAAAACTCCATGGTCCAGAAGCAAAAGCTGTAGGTTTAACAATGCCACTAGTTACAAAGGCCGATGGTACGAAGTTTGGGAAGACTGCTGGTGGAGCAATTTGGTTGGATGCTCGCTTAACTTCACCATATGAAATGTACCAATTCTTTTTAAATACTAGTGATGATGATGTCGTTAAATTTTTGAAATTCTTTACCTTCTTATCAAAAGAAGAAATCGAAGCCTTAGAAGAAAAAGTGAAGATGGAACCACACTTAAGAGAAGCTCAAAAAGCCCTAGCAAGAGAAGTTGTAACTTTAGTACATGGTAAAGAAGCCTTTGAAGAAGCTTTAAAAATTACTAACTGCCTATTTAGCGGTGATATTAAATCTTTATCAAGTAAAGAAATTGAAACAGGATTAAAGGACTTCCCTGCGGTAACATTTGCGGAAGCTACTAATATCGTCGATGCATTAGTAATGTGTAGTGCGGCGACTAGCAAGCGTCAAGCAAGAGAATTCTTAAGCAGTAATGCGATACAAATCAATGGCGATCGAGTAAATGATGTTAACTTTATAATAAGTAAAGATATCGCAATTGATGGTAAGTTTGTCATTGTATTACGTGGTAAAAAGAATTATTACATGATTAGGTTTGAATAATTTAAGGATGAAATAAGTGTGTGAGATAAACACCTATGGTAAATTAAAAACCATAGGTGTTTTTGTTTGGTGGAAATGTTATTGATGATTTATTCTCTAAAAATGGATGAGATTCAGTAAAACAAGTTTTATATAATATCAAGGTTTATAAAGAATCATGACCTGCATGAGCACAATAAATATGCTTCTTATTTGGTAGTAGTTTTCATTTCAATATGATAACCGTGTTAGAT
>JAAYWZ010000196.1 GCA_012516175.1 Bacilli bacterium | reverse complement strand
ATTTAAAATTAATACTAATCAAGTAAGTAATAAATATGAATTAAAAAGAATAATATTCAAATATCTTAGCATTGCTGAATTTGAAACTTATCGCTTAACTAAGAAAATGAATGAAGTTAAAAGTAATCGCAAAAAATTACCTAACTTAATCAGAGAGTTTTACTCATTATACACTTCAGGGTATTACTTCTTAGAACCCTTATCATCTTGGAGTATCCATCTCGATTACATTAATTGGGATAATCTTGATGAGTTTGAACGAAAAAAATGGATTAACAAGAATATTACAAAAATCATTAAAGATATAAATAAAATCCTTACATACTTTGAAGAAGGAAAGATTAAGTTTATTGATGATTACGAAGTAGATACCTTTATGTGTAAGTATATCGATAATCGCGCAAAGAATAAAAAAGCTAATAAATAAGGATATTCCTTATATATTAGCTTTTTATACTATTATTCACTTTTTGGTATTACGACATATTCTTCTTCAACTTGTTTGACTTCATGGGTAGTTAAATCTACATAGTCACTAGGATCTACTTTGAATTTACCACCTGTTATAAATGGCGCCATTGTACCATAACTTGCAACTTCACCAAGGAACTCTCCACCTGTTATGGATACTGTTTCGGGGATGGTTTTATTACTACCACCTGTGAAGTAGACATTACCATCAAATTTGCCACCAGTGATGGTAATCTTGGTATCTTTGAAACCATAAGTTTGTGTCCATGAGTATATAACTAGTTTATAAGTGGGGTCAGTCCCACGAACATAGCCATTAGAGATATTTAATTCGGCTTTACCATGGGCATGAATCATGATACCACGGCTACCATCAATCACACCATTTATGACATTTACTACGTTTTCATATTGACTACTATTAGCGTATAATCTAATAGCTGCATCTTTTGGTTGAATAATGGCTCCACCTCTGATATAAACAATTGCGTCACTTGTGGTGCTATTATTATCGATAGGATAAGTTGCCCCACCGCCAGTGGTGTTTTCAATCCGACCACTTTCCACGATAAGTGTACCTCGATTAGTAATGGTATTATTCGCATAAGTTGGGTAGGGATGATTAGGGTCTTCATCTTTCCAGTCATCATCAGGATTTAAGGCTTTATTGGTGTTAATACCAGACCCTGTTCCATCCTTTTTAATATCAGTATTATCTTGAATTATTAAGGTTCCTAAGTTTGTGATTAAGGCAGTGGTTCCTTCATAGCTAGTGGTAAAGGAAAGCGTATGACCATTTAATTCAAGAGTTTTCACATGATCTTTAGGTACAATTAATCCGGTTTCCGATGTTTCCACCGCAATATTATCCATTAAGACGATCAATCCTTGGACTTCTTCAATGGCGGTTTTAAATTCCGTAAAATCATTTACTAACTTGTCCGCAACTTGATAACTTATTGTAAGTGTAGCGGTATCATACTTGACGGTGATGGTTTTTTCTCCCACAGAAGTTGTATCTAATTTACCATCAACTAACCCTGTTACTGTTAATTTTGAATCTGTTAGCGGAAGTATTTGTTCGTCACCATTAATTTTTAACTTTACCTTTATATTACTCGCATCTACTTCTGTATTTACTTCATAATAAGTTTCAGGGGCTTGATTTATTATTAGTTCAGGTACTTTTTTAGGTGTATCTTCAGTAATATCTTCAATTTTTCGACAACCAATTAAGATAAATACACTCATAGTTATAAAAAGTGCAAAGATAAATTTCCTCATAATACTACTCCTTTCAAATCTATTCATCTGTAGTTTAACATTCATAAACAAGATTAATACTTAAGGAATAGGATGTAAAAGTTGGTATTTATAATGCCAATAATAAAACTCCTGTAACTATTTAGCTACAGGAGTTTTCTATTATAACTCTTTTATCACATTAATAGGTTTCATGTCAGTTAACTTTTTAATGGGATAATAAGAAGATAAGAAGATAATGAGAATTGAAATTATTATGGTAAGGATTAAACTTAAAATATTACCGTAGAAGATAACGACATTCAATTCATACTCATTAACGATATATTCATTTAGTTTATTCATCGTGATAATCGTTAATATAGTTTGAATAATGCAGGGAATAAGTAGGATTAAAAAACTCTCCGTTATAAAGATTTTGGCTAAATCTTTAGTTTTAGTACCTAAAGCTGTTAGGATACCGATATCTTTTTGTTTTAGTTTGATATTAGTAGAGATAAAAGTATAAATTAGAAGCACTGTGAAAAAAGTAAAAACTAATCCTACACCATATAAGGCAAGTTTTACGATATTAAATAAATCCCTGATATCATAGATGGTTCTACTGAAGTTTGTGACATGGCGATAATCTAATTTGTTAAGTTCTTTTCAAAATCTTAAGTTTTGTCGATTACTATTACTTAAAACACCAACACCACGGATTTGGAAACGACCAGTTTTGTGTAATAAGTCCTGATAATCTATTTCATAAAATACAACATCATAATCAGTGTCGATTTCGTCATTCAAAATACCAACGATGGTGTAGTTTCTTGTTCCAGTGTAGCCTAAACCACCAGAAGCGTACCAATTAATTATACCATGGTAATAAAGTGAGATAACCTTATTTAGATATGGTTCTAAATCATTATTACTATTATCATTATTCAAGAATTTATTTATGAAGTTTACCGTTACAACGATTTCTTCAGGTTTTTCTGGTAATCTCCCCACTAATAAATCAGTTGTTAAATCATTTATCGAAATTCCCGAGAATTCATTTTCGATTGAAGAATAAGGACGTCCATCGCCATAGCCTATATTATACAGATATAATTTTCTCGCAAAATACTTTTCATAAGTTTCTTTAGTCATGAAGATTTGCCGATAAGAGATGCTGTTATCTTGGTCTAAACTATCTGGTTCTTTCTTAAATTTATTTACATAATTAGTGTAATCAGTATTAATTATCCCAGAGATGTAGATTTCAGATTCGCCAATAGTTTTTATTTGCTTATTAATCACATCTTTTGGATCTGCTAACTCCCATAAAGAGGCTAATAATTTAGCAAGATAATCGGAAATGACAATTTTATTATCACTATTTGGTAAATCACCAAAATCAGTCTGTAGATTTGCATCATCAAGAAAACCAATACTTGTGAAGAACACTTTTCTTTCATCATCAATGATTAGATAATCAAGGGATTTAATATATTCAAGTACTTGATAAATGGTCATGTCTTTATACTTTTGTTGAAGGATCTTGATATCTTCTTCTGATAAAGGGACATCGACATTAGTGCACTTTTTATCATGAGTTTCTAAACATTGATGTTCTGTTTTGACAAAGTAAATATAATTAGCATCGTACGCTTTAAAGGTTTTATAACTAGCTTTCGTATAACTATAAAATGTGAGATGTAAGGCGACATTCACAACTAATAAAGCAATGATGAATAATAAGGACATGAAGAATAATTTGGCTTTTTTACTTAATAGATAATGGAAAGCAAGTTTAAATGTTGTTTTATTACTTAAGTTACCACTATTAGTAACTATTATTTCATTAATATTATTAGTTTCCCGATTATTATCATTTATAACCCGATCAGTAATGATTGTTCCATCTTTTAACTCAATGATGCGATCCCCATACGCTTCAGCATATTCTTTATCATGGGTAAACACTACTATTAAGCGTTCTTTGGCTAACTCTTTTAGCAGTTTTAAGATGATTTCACTTGTTTCACTATCTAAGTTTCCTGTAGGTTCGTCGCAGATAAGCATCTTAGGTTCTTTAATTAATGCCCTAGCAATCGCTACTCGTTGTTTCTGGCCACCACTTAACTGTTTAGGTTTTCGTTTGTTGAAGTTAGATAAATCAACTTTCTTTGAACAGCCCCCTGTCAAGTAGACAGTGGAAATAAATAAAATAAGTGTTTAAGCTAAGGCTTGATTTCGATATTCAATCGGAGTTAAGCCTTTAGTTTTTAATTGATATCTTTCGTTGTTATAGAAATAAATGTATTT
>JAAYWZ010000195.1 GCA_012516175.1 Bacilli bacterium | reverse complement strand
ATTGATCAAGATTATGGTTATTAATACATCATTATATCAAATGATAATTCTATACTAACTACTAATTACCTAGTACTAAACAACAGGATGATTTCCTATAAAATCATTTACACATAATTATTGACGCAACCCAAATGTCTGATATATACCTTATAATTAATATAATGGTGAATTAAAAATAATGATTTATATTATCAATTATCATAAAACATAATATTCATATTAATAGGATGAATTAATTTTAATGGGGAGGTCTTTATATACCATATTGTCCTAACTGTGGAACACAAGTTAATGAGAATCAAGATGTATGTTTAAATTGTGGTAAAACATTAAAATCTGTTTTTAATGTCAATATTAATGATACTGGAGGATTTGTTTGGGGTCTATTGGGTTTCTTTGTACCATTGGCAGGATTAGTAATCTACTTATTATGGAAAGATGAAAAACCAAGAACCGCTAAAGCTTGTGGTACTGGTGCCTTAATCTCAGTTATTCTTGGATTTTCAATTCCTATTGTGTTTTTCCTTTTATCCTTGCTTTTCTTAATATGATAATTATTCGTCAATGAAATAGCCCGATAAGGGCTTTTTCTTTTGGTTTGGAAGGTATCATTGACGCTAAATCGATGGTATGATAAAATGAATTTCGTTGAAATAACATTTTTCTATTCATATTTTAGATTGCGGAGGATTTCATGCGTAGAATAGTAGTTGTTGGCACCCAATGGGGTGATGAAGGTAAAGGAAAGATTACAGACTATTTAGCTCAAAAAGCTGATGTCGTAGTACGTTATCAAGGTGGTAATAATGCTGGACATACCGTTGTGATTGACAATCAAAAATATAGTCTTCACTTACTGCCATCAGGGATCTTAAATCCTAACATTATCAATGTGATGGCCAATGGTATGGTTATTGATCCTAAAGCCTTTTGCGATGAGTTATCGCGTATTAAAACACCATTTAAACTCTATGTGTCTAATCGGGCTCATATTGTTTTACCCTATCATCCCAAACTTGATTTAGCGTATGAACTCAGTAAAGGTAAAGCGAAAATTGGGACAACCCATAAAGGGATTGGACCTGCTTATACAGATAAGGTAGCACGGATTGGTTTACGCGTATCCACATTTGTGGATGAGAAACGGTTTTATGAACATCTAAAAGACTTGGTAGATAGAAAAAATATCGAATTAAGTTTTTACAATCAACCACCTGTTGATTTTGAAAGTATATATGAAGAACATCTAGAATATGCGAAAATGATGAAACCATTTGTATGCGATACATCGATTCTCTTAAATAATTTGATCGAACAAGATAAGAAGATTTTATTTGAAGGAGCACAGGGTGTATTATTATGCCTGGACCATGGTACCTATCCTTATGTAACTTCTAGTTCACCTACAGCAGCCAGTGTCCCATTAAACACTGGTATTGCGCCGTGGTTAGTCGAAGGTGCGATAGGTGTAACTAAAGCCTACTCGACAAGAGTTGGCAGTGGTCCAATGCCTTCGGAAATTGAAGGTGAGTTAGCTCATTATATTAGAGAAACTGGAAGAGAATATGGTACTACTACTGGTAGACCAAGACGAATTGGTTGGTTAGACACCGTTATCTTGCGTCATACTAAGCGCGTATCAGGATTAAGTTATCTTGCTGTTACTTTACTGGATGTATTAACAGGTATTGATGAACTAAAAATCGTTACTTCATATAATTTAGATGGACAGGAAATTGATTATATACCTGCTGATATCGAAGATTTTGAGCGAGTTACACCTAATTATATCACTTTACCAGGATGGAAAACTGATATTAGTCAAGTCACATCATATGACGAATTGCCTATCGAAGCGAAGCATTACCTTGAGGTTATTAGTAAGTTAGTAGGTCTAAAAATCGGGATGTTTTCTGTTGGACCTGATCGTCGCCAAACAATTATGGTTGAATCATTCTTTTAAAAGGATGTGAGACGAATGATTGAACGTTATCAACGCCCCATCATGAAAAAACTTTGGAGTGATGAATATAAATTTCAATGTTTTTTACGGGTGGAACAAGCTGCAAGTTATGCATGGATGAAAAAAGGTCTATTTGACGAAATAACATATGAACGCTTATTAAAAGCGACTTTTACTTTAGAAGATATTTATCGAAATGAACAAGATACGAAACATGATGTCATCGCGTTTATTCAAGCTTGTACAGCCTCATTAGGTGAAGAAAAGAAATGGTTCCATTATGCCTTAACTTCAACAGATGTAGTAGATACCGCTAATTCATTAATACTTAAAGAAGTCAATGAAATTATCTTATCTGATATTGAACGTTTCATGGATGTCTTAAAACGACATGCCTTAAAGTATAAATATACTCCATGTATGGGAAGAACCCATGGAATGCATGCTGAAGTTACTTCTTTTGGCTTAAAGTTCACTTTATGGTATGAGGATTTTAAGCGGTTAAGGAAGCATTTTTTAGACGCTCGTGAAACGATTGAAGTAGTTAAGATGTCAGGTGCAGTAGGTAATTTCTATCTGTCGCATCCTGATATTCAAACCATTGTGGCAGATAAGTTAGGTTTAAAAGAACCAAACATAACTACCCAAACATTACAAAGAGATCGTCATGCTTATTACTTAAGTGTTTTAGCACTAATTGCGAGTGAAATTGAAAAAATTGCGGTAGAGATAAGACATTTATCACGTCAAGAAGTAGGAGAAGTGTCAGAAGCCTTTACTACTAATCAAAAAGGCTCTTCAGCCATGCCTCATAAACGCAATCCCATCTCATCGGAGAATGTTAGTGGGCTTGCACGTGTTGTGCGCGGTTATCTGATATCTACTTTTGAGAATATACCATTATGGCATGAACGGGATATCTCTCATTCTTCAGTAGAACGGATTGTTTTGGCTGATGCGACTACGCTCATTGACTATATCCTTAATCGCTATACCAACACTTTAGAAACACTTGTGGTTAATGAAAATAGAATGTTAGAGAATATTAATCTTACCCAAGGTGTAATCTTCGCCTCAACCTTACTATCACAATTAATTAAAAAAGGTTTTATGCGAGAAGAAGCTTATAAACATATTCAAAAACTATCCTTACAAGCGCTTGATACAAAAACACCATTAATTAATTTGATAAGACAAGATGAAATCCTTAGTCATATACTTACCGATTCTGAACTTAATGAAGTATTTTCTTTAGAAAAGCACTTAGTACATGTCGATACAATCTATCAAAAAGTCTTCAACAAGAATTAAACCTAGGGGTACCTAGGTTTTTGTATAGGAGGTAAATATGTATATATTAGTGATTAGACATGGGGAGTCAGAAGCGGATATATTAAATGTTCATGAAGGTAGAGCTGATTTTCCACTTACGGAAAAAGGACATAAACAAGCACAAATAATGGCGACTTTTATAAAAAATAAGTTTAATGTTAGTAAGATTTATTCTAGTACCCTTACGCGCGCTAAACAAACAGCCAAGTATCTAGCGGATGCCTATGGAATTGGAATAATATATGAAGAAGA
Organism: Bacilli bacterium; assembly: GCA_012516175.1. Classification (GTDB taxonomy): domain Bacteria; phylum Bacillota_I; class Bacilli_A; order Haloplasmatales; family Haloplasmataceae; genus JAAZCR01. Next base: position 18,732 of record JAAYWZ010000195.1, on the reverse strand, counting down.
CTTACAGGAATTCAATAATGGTTTACTTGCCGGATTATCTTATGAAGAAGCCCAACTTAAATATCCCAAAGTCGAAAATTTACCCATTGATCAAGCGGTATATGGGATGGAATCATTACGAGATTTTCGTACACGGGCAGACCGTGTACTTAGTAAAATCTTAGCAGAAACAGGTGAACAAGAAACTATTGTGCTTATCTCCCATGGTAAAATGATTAATCAATTGTACCATTCCTTCTTGAATTTACCAATTAATAATGATATCTTTTTTATCACTGGAGACACAGGAGTACATCTTTGGAGATTACTAAAAGATCGAAAAGATATCATTTACACCAATCTTAATCCACAAAAGTATGTTGAGGATGGGGATAATGGAAAATATTAAAAAAGAATTTATCGATTAATGTACCAACTTGCTTCAGTCTGCTGAAGATGTAAATGATGAAGAGAAAAAGAAAAGGCATACGGTAGCCATCAATAAGAAGCGGGAACTAATTAATCGCATTAAGGATTACCCAGAAAAACCTAATTTATTGCTTGAATTATTAGCGTATTCTCATGAAACAGTAAGACTACAAGCTACTTATTTATTACTTTTTGATTTAGAGAAGAAGAAAAAACTAGCATTAAATACACTAAGAAAAATAAAGAAGGATTCTACGAATGAACTAAATAAGACACATGCAAGTTTATTAATTCATAGGCAAGAGGGTTATATATACAGTTTAATCCTCACAATAGTTGCCAATATCACCCTTATTACAGTTATTGCTTTAGGACTCTATTATACTGTATTCAATTATAACCATACAGGGCCGATGGATTTATGGGCAATTATTCTTTTGATTAATGTATGTGGAATCTACATGTTACTTGTGATTATAGCTAGGGTAAAGAAGATAACCCTATACGATGGTTCAGAAAAGACACTTAAATTCGCCAAACCGCTTATATAGTTAAATCAAATGGCGAGAGTTGTAAGAGGTAAACGAGTTTCAGGTGGAAATAACGACTATTAATGAGGATACTGTTAAACGGTATCTTTTTTCATGATATATTAACAATAATAGGTTAAATTTTTCAGTTGTGGAGGATAATATGATTAGACTAGCTAATAGTGAAGATGCCCAAGGATTACATAAGTTAAATGAATTATTCAATGGTACAGGATTGACTACCATCGATATCATCAAGGATTCGTTATTAAGAAATAAACAGGAAATAGTAGTAGTTAAAGAAGAAGAGCATCAATTAGTAGGTTTCTTATGTGCGCAGATTAAGCGTTCCTTCTGTTATCATAAACCTAGTGCAGAGTTAACAGAGTTATATGTAAGACCGGAGTATCGTAAACGAGGATATGCAAGAGCCATGATTGAATTTATAGAAGATTATTTATTTACCCATTATAATATAAGTAAGTTTGAATTATTAACTGGAATAGATAATGAAGTAGCTCAAACAGTTTATGAAAAACTAGGATATCAAAAAGATGATGAGATTTATCTAAGAAAAACTAAGAAATAGGACAAGGAGGAATCCTATTTGCGTAAAATAATCAATGTTCATTTACCTGAAGATTGTGGTAATGCTCCTCGGAAATTACTATTAAAAGACTTTATCCAAACATTTTTCGCTAAGGATGAAAAGGTATTTGCTTATCTCGTTGATGATATTAAGTGGGATATCGTGGGAAAAAGGCATATTTCTGGCAAAAATGACTTTTGGGATGCACTAAATAGTATATTATCCGATGATATTAATGAATTATGGATTTCTAATATTATTACCCATGGTAATACTGCATCAGTCAATGGCTGGGCACTTTGTTCATTTAGTAAGTTCGAATTTTGTCATGTATTTGTCTTTACTAGTTCAAATAAATTAAAGGAAATAAAGACCTTTTTAATATATTTATAATAAATATACTAATAATTACCATATTGTTTTATCATCAATAACATTACATGATACAATTTAATTAAACCATGTTAAAGGGATGATTATATGACACAATATGATGTAACGAAAAAAGGGTTGAAAGTTAATACTATAGATGAGTATATCGCTAGTCAACCTGAAGAACTTAGACCAACATTAAACAAGGTTCGCACCTGTATTAAAGAAGCTCTACCTTTTGCCCAAGAAAGGATATCTTATCAAATGCCTACTTATTGGTATAAGGTTAACCTCATCCATTTTGCGGCACAGAAAAAACATCTGGGATTATATCCAAGGCCAGAGGCAGTGGAACATTTTAAGGATAAACTACAAGGGTATAAGACTTCAAAAGGTGCCATCCAAATCCCATATGATGAACCATTACCATTAGAACTAATTAGCGAAATTGCTATGTGGTGCGGTGAAAATTATCGAAAGGAGAAATAAGAATGTTTGGTGTCGAAATTGATTTTGTCGTGAAAAATTCATTGGCTGCTTTAGAACTCTATGAAAAGATCTTTCCGATTGAACGTGTGGAAGTAACTAACTTACAAGTTGGTTTAAATGAAGTAGTTTTTAACTTATTTGGTACAAGATTTCATATGTTAGATGAGAATCCTGAATATGGCTTAGTTGCACCCAATTCAGATCGTTCTAAATCTATATGGTTTAATGTAATTGTACCAGATATAAAAACAACATATACCAAAGCGATTGATAATGGTTGCATAGAAGTACAAGCAATTACAGATGTTCCAGATTTTGGGATGACTTATGCGATTTTTATTGATCCCTTTGGATATAGTTGGATGTTACATCAAATCCATCGAGTTGTAAGTCATGAAGAGCGCATGGAACATTTTGAGGATAGTTTAAATAAGTAATAATTAATATTGATTAATGTGATTAGAGGGAGATTATGAAAGTAATTAAAAATTTATGTTATGATAATGAACAAGAAGAATGTACACTAGATATCTATCTACCTGATACTAAACCCAGCCCCGTCTTTATCTACTTTCATGGTGGGGGTTTAGAAAGTGGTTCTAAAGAAGAAATCCCCGAAAATATGAAACAACTGCCTATGCGCGATATTGCTTTAATATCGGTTGATTACCGCATGTATCCAAGTGCTAAGTTTCCTGATTATATTCTTGATGCAGCGAAATCTATTAATTTTATTAAGGAATATAATGCAAATCAACATTTATTTAGTGATATCTATGTAGGTGGAACCTCAGCAGGGGGATATCTAGCGATGATGCTGTATTTTGCTAGGCATTATTTAGGTCAGTATGGAATCGATCCAGATGAATTTAAAGGTTGGATCTTTGATGCAGGACAACCGACCGTTCATTTTAATGTTTTACGTGAAAGAGGATTAGATCCACGCTTAGTACGCGTTGATGAAGCAGCTCCCATATATTTCGTGGATAAAGATATTGATAAAACGAATCAACCTAGACTCCTCTTTATCATAGCCGAAAATGACATATCCAATCGCTATGAACAAACGATGATGCTTATAAAAACACTTGAACAGTTCAAATACGATATGAATAAAGTTCATTTAGAAATAATGAAGGACCATAAGCACTGTTCTTATAGTATTTATGAAATGGTTCAGAAGTTCATCAAAGCTGAGTAATTAAGTATTACTCGGCTTTTCTTTTTTTGGGAATGATAAAATATGAGTTAATATATTAATGATTTCGTTTAATATTAGGGAGTAAAATGTGATAATTTGTCATTGACAAGTTACGATTAAACTTATATCATTAACAATAAATGTATTAGGTGCAGTGATGCTTAATAAGGAATTGGGTGAAAAGCCCAAGCTGTCCCAGCAACCGTGATGCTGACGAAGTTTCAGAATGCCACTGTATAAAATACGGGAAGGCGAAACGGAGGTTGACGCTGAGCCGGTAGACTTGCCTGATGCATGCGATGACATTTCTCCTGGGGATGAGAAGTCCATATTTTTATATGGGATATCTATGGATTCTATCCACGGGGATGGAATTTTTATTTTTGGGAGGATTTGCGGATGAATCTAATAATTAAACGTGACGGCCGAGTTGTTAATTTTGATGAAACTAAAATCTACAATGCGATTAAGAAAGCACAATTAGCCAATAATCTCGTTGATACTAAATTTACCGAAAGTATCACAAAAGAAGTAGTTGCTTTACTTGATGCAAAATTCAAGAATTCACTTGTTAATGTGGAAGAAGTCCAAGATTTAATTGAAGAGGTTCTGATTAAACGGGGACAAGCCGAACTCGCGAAAAGTTATATTTTATATCGCCACGAACGTACAAAAGTGCGTGAAGCAAAGATGAAGTTAATGAAGATCATTAAAGACATAACTTTTAAAGACTCAAAGGACTCTGATTTAAAAAGAGAAAATGCGAATATTGATGGTAATACTGCCATGGGCACGATGTTAAAATATGGTAGCGAAACAAGTAAACAATTTTATTTAAGCCATGTCATTAATCCTCGTTTTTCCGAAGCTCACACTAGTGGTGATATCCATATTCATGATTTAGATTTTTATTCCTTAACTACTACCTGTTGTCAAATTGATTTGTTGAAATTGTTTAAAGGTGGTTTTTCTACAGGTAATGGTTATCTAAGAGAACCCCAAGATATCCGCAGTTATGCATCCTTAGCCTGTATCGCAATTCAAGCAAATCAAAATGATCAACATGGTGGACAATCCATCCCCAACTTTGATTATGCGATGGCAGAAGGTGTAAGAAAAACCTATAAGAAATTGTTAATAAATAATCTCGTAAAACTATTAGGTGTTTTCTATGATATTAATAAAAGTGATATAAAAAATATAATCGATGATTTAGAAAAAACAGGTTTTGCGGCTAGGTTAAATAATCAATCGTTTAATACAGTCTTAAAAAGCACCTTATTAGAAAAATATGAGGATGCTGTGATAAATAGAGTATTTGATCGCATTATTACAACCACTACCCAAGAAACTGAAGATGCTACATATCAGGCCATGGAAGCATTAATCCATAATCTAAATACCATGCATTCACGGGCTGGTGCCCAAGTGCCATTTAGCACGTTAAATTATGGAACTGACACGTCAGAAGAAGGGCGCTTAGTTATTAGAAAACTGCTTGAGGCAACAAGAAAAGGTTTAGGTAATGGTGAAACGCCAATATTCCCCATCCAAATCTTTAAAGTTAAAGAGGGAATTAACTATTATCCTGAGGACAAAAACTACGATTTATTTAAACTAGCGATTATTACTTCCGCTGAACGATTATTCCCTAACTTTGCGTTTCTTGATGCCCCATTTAATAAACAGTACTATAAAGAGGGCGATTATCGCACAGAAGTAGTTTATATGGGATGTCGGACAAGAGTTATCGGTAATGTAGATAAACATAATGAAGTGGTGACAGGTAGAGGTAATTTAAGTTTTACATCGATAAATTTACCCCGTCTAGCTTTACGCACTAACAATATAGAGTTATTCTTTGCTGAATTAAATAAAATGATGGAACTTGTGAAAGATCAGTTATTAGAACGATTTAAGATACAATGCGGTAAAAAGGTTTATAACTTCCCCTTCCTCATGGGAGAAGGCGTTTGGTTGGACTCCGATAAGTTAGAACGATTTGATACTGTGGAGCAAGTTTTAAGACATGGGACTTTATCAATTGGCTTTATTGGTTTAGCGGAAGCCCTTAAAGTGTTAACTGGTTTCCATCATGGTGAAAATGAAAAAGCCCAACAACTTGGCTTAGAGATAATTTCTTTCATGCGGAAAAAATGTGATGAATATACCGAGACATATAACCTTAACTTTACCTTGCTAGCTACTCCAGCAGAAGGACTGGCAGGACGCTTTGTCAAAATGGATCGAGAACGCTATGGTGTGATTGAAGGAGTAACAGATAATGACTTTTATACTAACTCCTTCCATGTACCAGTGTATTATCCTATTGCCATCATTAAGAAGATCCAAATTGAAGCCCCTTATCACACCTTAACCAATGCTGGTCATATTAGTTATGTTGAAGTAGATGGTGATGTTGCGAAAAATCCTCAAGCATTCGAAACAATCATCCGGATGATGCATGATTATGGCATTGGTTATGGTAGTGTCAATCACCCTATCGACCGCGACCCTGTGTGTGGCTACAATGGTATCATCGATAATAAATGTCCTAAATGTGGACGAGAAGAAGATAAAATTCCTTTTGAACGTATCCGTAGAATTACTGGCTATCTCGTTGGTGGCTTAGAACGCTTTAATAACGCAAAACGACAAGAAGTAGAAAAGCGCGTTAAACATACATTGAAATATGAAAATTAGACTTGCTGGTATTATTCCTGAATCAATTGTCGATGGTCCAGGGCTTCGTTACACACTTTTCACCCAAGGGTGCCCTCATAAATGTTATCAATGTCATAATCCGGAAACACATAATATAAGTGGAGGTTATCTTAAAGATATCGACTCCATTATTAGGCAAATAATTAGCCATCCCTATATAGATGGAGTAACTATTTCAGGTGGAGAACCTTTTCTACAAGTAGATGCCTTATTATCATTTCTAACAAAATTAAAGGACTCCTTCACAAAAAAGATTATTGTATATACAGGTTATACTTTTGAAGAACTCTTAAACTCCAAAAATCCTAGGATTAAGTTATTATTAACAGAAATTGATTATTTGATTGATGGTCCCTTTGATTATACTAAGCGGGACTTAACTTTACCTTATCGAGGTAGTACGAATCAAAGGATCATTGATGTCAAGAAAAGTTTAGAAGAAAATTGTGTTATTCAAACTTCTTTATAAGATATAAGCGGATAATTCAGGCTTATATCTTTTTTTATTTTTTGATATTATTAAAGGTTTGTTAAGATTTGGTTAAGTGTATTGATAATATTATTACTTAAATGTTATTTTTAGTGTAGTTATGCATAACCTAGTTTAATGATGTCATAAGATGTAGGGAAAAATACAACGGAGGACACTATGGCACTTTCCTTAAATAATTTTATTAACCAGTTACTAGATTACCCAATCCTTATAGTCATTACATTTTTAACATTAGGCGTTATATTAGTAAATGGATGGACCGATGCACCAAATGCGATCGCCACTAGTATATCTACGCGCTCGCTTACACCACGAAATGCGATCATTATCGCTACTGTTTTTAATTTTCTTGGGGTTTTAATTATGACAATGATTAACGCAACAGTGGCACAAACCATTTATAATATGGTTGACTTTCGTGGCGACACCCATGATTCTTTAATTGCCTTATGTGCAGCTTTAGTAGCTATTGTCTTATGGGCAACAGCAGCTTGGTATTTTGGTATTCCCACGAGTGAAAGTCATGCATTAATTGCGGGGATATCTGGTGCTGCCATTGGTCTACAAGGGGGTTTTGCGGGAATTAATAGCGGTGAATGGATAAAAGTTATTTATGGTTTATTTGTTTCAACTTTTTTAGGTTTTGGTTTGGGATATCTCGTTGCTAAGTGTATTGGTTTCTTATTTAGAAATGCGGATAAACGTAAAGTTAATAAAGTATTTTCCAAAGCACAAATACTTGGTAGTTGTGGAATGGCGTTTATGCATGGTGCTCAAGATGGTCAAAAATTCATGGGTGTGTTTATGTTAGGTATCTTTTTAGCTAGAGGTCTAGGAGATGTTAATGAGTTCATCATCCCTGTATGGTTGATGATTCTCTGTTCAGGAGTTATGGCTTTAGGAACATCCATCGGTGGTTTACGCATCATCAAGAAAGTTGGTCTTGAGATGGTAAAACTCGAAGCTTATCAGGGGTTTGCTAGTGATTTAGCTGGTACTTTAAGTTTACTCACCGCTTCTGTCTTTAGCTTACCAGTTAGTACCACGCATACAAAGACCACCGCTATTATGGGTGTTGGTTGTGCTAGACGCATAAGTTCTGTTAATTGGGCTGTGGTTAAAGATATGGTCTATACCTGGATTCTCACTTTCCCTGGTTGTGGACTTGTTGGCTATTTAATGGCACTTGTGTTTATGAAAATGTTTTAAGAGGTGACGATATGAAAAAGCGCTATTCTTACTTTAAGGCATTTGTCGATATAGCTTCCTATTCAATTAAAGCTGTGACGATTTTAAAAGAAACCCTTAGTAATTTTCCTAATGTCAATCTTGATGAAAAACTCACGATAATGCATGAAGCTGAACATACTGCGGATTTAACCAAACATGACTTATTTCATCGCTTGACTAAAGAGTTTCTACCACCAATTGATCGCGAAGACATTATTCAACTGGCAGAAAAAATCGATGATTGTATTGATGCGATTGAAGATGTGCTCATCAATATTTGCATCTTAAATCTCCAAACCATCTCACAAGAGTTTATTGATTTTACTAATGTCATTGAGGATTGTTGTAAGGCATTAATTAAAGCCTTAGAAGAATTTGAATACTATAAAAAATCACAAGAATTAGCTAACTGGATTATCGAAGTAAATCGCTTAGAAGAAATCGCGGATAAATTATACTTTACAGGTGTAAGGAAACTCTTTACAACAACCTATGATCCACATAAATTATTAGTATGGAAAGAAATTTATGATAGTTTTGAAAAATGCGCAGATAATTGTGAAATATGTGCTAATTTAATCGAAAACATTGTTTTAAAAAATTCTTAAGGATGGAAAATGTATGAACCATAATATTATGGAAGCTATAAAAGTAATTGATTCGCTTATTAATCGCTCTAAAAATATTCATATTAAGTTTAAAGAGGGAACATCACAGTTTTCGTTAGTTAGAAATCGTATTAAAGCATTAGAAATCGCTAAGGACCTATTAAGTAATACCATATATGACTTGTCAGATGAGGACTATAATTTGACCGTGAGAGTATTAAAATCAACTAAAAGTAAATGTGAAAAAGTTCTATTAAAACTACAACCACATTCAACTCAATATTTACATACGATAAAAATTATTGAAACTATAGGTATTGTACTAGATAGATTGGCTGAGATTAAATTACCCATTATATTAGTAAAGCCTACCATTGAATACAGAAATGCGATTATGAATTACAGACAAGCATTTTTAGATCGAAAAGAAAACCTCCACGGTTGTAGTAGTCTTGATAAATTCACGACCGTAGAGGCTTGGCTTAACCACTTAAATATGATGGAAAACCCTGAAACCACTCCTTCTGGTTATGTCTGTTCTAGTACCTACCTTGCAATTAGAATAAACGATAATAAAATAGTAGGAATGATTTCATTCCGCCACAGTATTGACCATCCCATCTTAAGTGTCTATGGTGGACATATTGGTTATTCAATTATTCCAGAAGAACGTCGTAAAGGGTATGGCAAAGCGATGCTTAAACTAATGCTTAAGATATGTAAAGAAAAGGGATTAGATAAAGTGCTTATCACCTGTACTAAAGAAAATATTGCGAGTAAGAAAACAATCCTCGCTAATGGTGGTCTTTTCGATAAAGAAGTTGAAGTTGATGGGAACATCTAAGAGGTATTGGATTTATCTATAAAACTTTATGAAAGATGATGTCATCCACGTAAGTGTTAGTTTTTACATCTAAATGATGGCGGTAAATAATACCTGCTTGGACAAATCCCAACTTTTTAACCACATTAAGTGAAGCCTGATTGTCACTATACACATAGATGCGAGCTACATTTGTTCCTACTTTTTTTAACTCCTCAAGTACATAATTAGTCAAATTGACGACAATGCTTCTACCGCGATAGTCTGGATGAGTGGCAGCTGATAAAAAGGCTGCATGTCTTTTTTCTGGGGACAAGTCTCTACGTGCTTTAACAACGCTTATTACTATCGGGATATCATCAGTCGTGACCGCTACATAAGTTAAGTCGCTTGGATTATCGACATATTTTAATAACTCATCTTTTGATTCAAGTTCTGTAAAACTCACATCGCAGTTTTCTTTTTTTAATAAACTAATAAGTTCCCATAAACTATCAAGATCATTTTTGGTTAGTTTCCGAAACAAATAATTCATAAAGCACCTCATATTTAGATAATATTATTGTGTCGAAGCAAATGATATTTTATAATATTTATTAATATATATTATCATACTTTTAATGGATAGGAAGTGATTTCATGGCATTTGATTTTAAGAAGGAATATAAGGAATTATATCTTCCTAAAACTGAACCTGGGATTATTATGGTGCCAAAGATGAATTTTGTAGCAGTAAGAGGAAAAGGTAATCCCAATGACGAAAGTGGAGAGTATAGTCGGGCGGTGAAAATGCTTTATGCGTTAAGTTATACACTCAAGATGAGTCCTAAATCCAATTATCAAATAGAAGGTTATTTTGATTATGTCGTACCACCTTTAGAAGGCTTTTGGTGGATTCCTGGCCTAAAGGGAATGGATTATAATCGGAAAGATTTACTCCATTGGATAGTGATTATTCGATTACCTGACTTTATTACACCTGAGGATTTAGCTTGGGCTAAAGAGACAGTTCAACGTAAGAAAAAGATTGATTGTACCAAAGCAGAATTTCTAACAATCGAAGAAGGTTTATGTGTCCAAATGATGCACTTTGGTGCTTTTGATGATGAACCAAAAACAATAAAAAAGATGCATACTTACGTCGAAGAACAAGGTTATATGCTTGATTTTTCGGATACACGTATGCATCACGAAATCTACTTATCAGACATAAGAAAAGTAGCGGTAGAAAACTGGAAGACGGTGATTCGCCATCCTATACGAAAACCATAATTAAAAAGAAGGATTTAAGATGATTGGGGCTATCATTGGTGATATTGTTGGATCACGCTTTGAGTTTCATAATCATAAAAGTAAGCAATTTACATTATTTACTACGGATAATTATTTTTCTGATGATACTGTTATGACTTTGGCGGTTGCGAAAGCATTAATGGAGACTAATAAGAAAGAAGTCATAGGTGAAGCTTATTATCAACTACTAGAGAAACTGACCATAGAGTATATACAAGCATTAGGTCGTAAATATCCTTATGCAGGATATGGGGGTATGTTTATCCGTTGGCTACTAAGTAGTAATCCTAAACCTTATAACAGTTTCGGTAATGGTAGTGCGATGCGGATAAGTCCTGTTGGTTTTAGTGCCAAGTCACTAGAAGAAGCAGATAAACTTACAGAAGTAATAACTAAAATAACTCATAATCATCCTGAAGGGATAAAAGGCGCTAAAGCTACAGTAACCTGTATTTATTTAGCCAAACATGGTTATTCGAAGGAAGACATCCGTAAAGTAATAAACGATAACTTCTACAAATTAAACTTTACTCTTGATGAGATTAGAGACTCTTATCAGTTTAATGAAACATGTCAAGGTAGTGTACCACAAGCTATTATTGCTTTCCTCGAAGGAGATTCTTTTGAGGATGCGATAAGAAATGCGATATCCATTGGTGGTGATAGTGATACAATAGCATGTATCACTGGTGCGATTAGTGAAGCCTATTTTGGGGTTCCTGAGGATATCAAGAATAAAGCTTTATCGTATCTAGATAAGGAATTACTAAATATTTATCAGGAGTGGGTTGAGTTCATTAATGAATAAAAGACGCAAGTATAATCACTTGCGTCAATTTTTTACAACTTATTTATGTAATTCATAAACATGGATTTAATCTTATCAGGTTTTAAGAAGGGCAGAACAACTGCTTCATCTATAATATCCGTTTCGTTATTAATCACCTTATTATATAGATCTTCAATCAACTCTTCACTCATAAATGGAAGGAGAATCTCAATCTTAAAGGTTATTCTTTTTTCAATAATTGCTTGATAAATCTTCGTTATATGGTCCTGTGTTAAGAATGGTAGGGAAAAAGTCAAATCTTTTTCATTGATTTTACCTTCAAGAATTTTTTCTACAAATAAATCTAAACTCTCATTATCAAGGAAGGGAATTATTTTCTTAATATCCATCGTTTACCTCCTGTTAATTGATTTAACTCATTAATTGTGAGCATATGGGCTAATTCTCCCACATCAATAGTAATCATACCTGACTTAATCGCTTGGATAATGCGATGTCTTTCCGTTGGATTTAAGTAAGGGAAAATAGTTTTTATTGGGACTTTTAAGTGTTGATTTATTATATGACTTAGTATTACTTCACGCTCTTCAACACTTAATAAGTAAAACATCTCTTCAAACTTGACATCAATTTTTCCTTGTACATATTGGTTAATCACATATTCTCGGGGATATGTACGTAGTAAATAATTAAAATCGTTATTATGGAGGTTATAGCCACAGTTTAATAATTCATCGATAGTGATATTAAATAGTTTGGTAAGACTAACCAGTACATCGATACTCGGAAGTGATCTTCCTGTTTCCCATTTTGAGACAGCTTGATGCGTAACATATAAGGCATCAGCTAATTCTTGTTGACTCATATTAGCTTCGTTCCGTAATTTCGTAATATATTTACCAATTTCTACTAAATTTAACATTTTCACCAACTCCCATATGCTTACTTTCATTTTAACAGATTTTATCGATATAGCAAGCAACTTTGAGTTGCAGTTATCTAAAGATATTTTCTACTAATCTAGAAATATCTTCTTTTTTCTTTTATAATTAAACTGAAGTAAACACCAGGGGAGGTAAATAGATGGATGCTGAACTAAAATTATTTAAGAAGCCCGCAATGCTTAAACGTCTCGCTAATATTCGCAAACATATTTATCCCAAGATCTGTAATCTACAAGCTTTTATTACAACGGACGTTGAACCAATACCTTTTGAAGATAGATTTACAAGAGCTTATCGGTTAATTAAACCAGGGGAAAAATGGGGCAAGGCTTTTAACTGTGCCTGGTTTAATTTTAAAGGTACTTTACCGGACGGTTATGAAAATAAAAAAATTGTCGCAATTATTGATATTGACGCAGAAGGTTTAGTAGTGGATAGCACTAATAAACCGCTGTACGCTTTATCTAGTCGCCTAAGCTGGGTGGACTGGCTTCAAAGTACCCGGGGGAAAACTGTCTTTGAATATAAAGGTAGTAAAGATGTTGATATTTGGGTTGACGCGGGGTTTAATGGTAAAATCGCCCCACCTTTCTTTAAAGCTAGATTTAAGAAAGCATATTTAGCGGAAATAAGAGAAGATGTTAAATCTTTTTATTATGATTTCTTAACTGCTTGTTTCTATGCTTTAAGTTTAACTGATAAAACCAAACAAAAAATAGCGGAAAAACTTATAAATAAGGCATATCAATGTTTAAAAAAATATCATCCTATAGAAGTCTTGAATGCTTCGAATATACTAAATGAGTTAAAAAAATCAGGATTTGTGATTGATGAGGATTACCAGTTTACCGCCATTGGTCACTCCCATCTAGACCAAGCATGGTTATGGCCAATAAGAGAGACCAAGCGAAAAGCAGTCCGTACCTTCACTAATCAGATTAATAATATACTTAAATACCCGGATTATATTTACGGGGCAAGCCAACCCCAACAATTCGCTTGGCTTAAAGCTAGCCACCCGCTTATCTATGCGCGCTTACAAGAGTTAGTTAAGCAAGGTGTAGTTGAACTTCAAGGTGGTTTTTGGGTTGAACCAGATACCAATTTACCTAGTGGTGAATCACTAATACGGCAAGCCTTATATGGAAAGAGATTCTTCAAGGACGAGTTTGGTCAAGATATGCGTTTATGTTGGTTGCCTGATGCATTTGGATATAACGCCAATTTACCACAGATTCTTACGAAAACTGGTATGGATTATTTCATGACGATTAAACTCTCCTGGAATGAACATAATGAATTTCCTCACCATACCTTTATCTGGGAAGGAATTGATGGTAGTAGAGTACTGGTGCACATGCCACCAGAAGGAAACTATAATAGCGGGGCAACACCCTTATCAATCAAGAAGGTCATTGATAATTATAAAGAGAAAAATATCTTAAAGGATGCCTTATTGGTCTATGGTACAGGGGATGGTGGCGGTGGACCTGGAGAGGTTCATTTAGAACTCTTATATAGACAAACTAAACAAGTTAAATTTGGGAAGGCGATAGATTTCTTTGAACGGATAAAAGTTTATGAAGACAAATTACCAATATATAAAGGAGAATTGTATTTAGAAAAACATCAAGGAACTTATACCACCCAAAGCAAGAATAAATTCTATAATCGAAAAATTGAATTTCTGCTTCATGATGTCGAATTCTTAGCAACATTATGTTTCTTGAAAGGTTATAAATATCCGCATCGTTTATTAGAACGTATTTGGAAGGAAGTACTGCTTTATCAGTTTCATGATATTTTGCCCGGTTCTAGCATCAAGCGGGTTCATGAAGAAAGCGTAGCTAGGTATGGTTTAATCATGAAACGCTTAGAGCTGGTTAAGGGAATAATGTTGAAGCGACTTGCATCTGGTGAAGATTTAAATCTAATTAATACTACTTCATTTACTCGTAAAGGCTATCTAGAAATAAATGATACTTGGTATCAATATGAAGTAAATCCTTACTCGGCTAGTAAACTTGAGCCACTAAAACAAGTAGTAGATTTAAATTGTGGAGAAGATTACATCGAAAATGATAGGTTATATGTCAAGTTTTCTCCTAAGGGTTATATCATCTCTTTATACGATAAAGAACATAAGATGGAGTTAAGTGATAAGTATTTAAATAGATTAGTAATATATAAAGATAAGTGGAAGTTCTTTAACGCTTGGGATATCGATATCAATTATCCTAAGAAACGAAAAGTCTTAATGAAACTTATTAAAAGGGAAATCTTTATCGATGGACCAAGAGTTATATGTCGGCAAACCTTTAAACATCATAAGACACTATTAACCCAGGATATTAGTTTAACTTCAGGATGTCGTTATTTGGTTTTTGATACTAAGGTGGATTTTAAGGAACGATTTAGGATGTTAAGGGCTGATTTTAAACCTACTGTGTATAGTGATACGGTTAAGTGTGAGATTCAATTTGGGCATTTTAACCGTAGTACGCGAAATAACACCGCCATTGAAAAAGCCCAATTTGAAATCTGTGCTCACAAGTGGATAGAACTTGAAGATAATCAGTATCGGTTAGCTTTAATAAATGACTGTAAGTATGGGCATCGAGTTAAAGCGGGGATTATGAGTCTCAATCTCTTAAGATCACCTAAATATCCTGATCCTACTGCTGATATTTCAATTCATCGCTTCAAATATGCCCTATATCCTCATAAGGGAACATTGAACGATACTATAAAAGCCGCTTATCATTTTAATATCGAACCCATCATCGCAAACTATAAATTAGATATCAATAGCTTTGCATCCGTTAGTTGCGATGGTGTATGTATTGAGACAATAAAGAAAGCAGAGGATACTGATGGCATAATAATCAGATTATATGAAGCACTTGGTAGCACTATAGAAACAACTATTTCTGTTAATTTTTCTTATCAGGAAGTATATGAATGTGACTTACTAGAAAAGAAACTTAAACTAGTTGACCTAAATAAGATTGTTTTTACACCTTTTGAGGTTAAAACATTATTATTATTTACTGTAAATAAGAATGATTAATATTAATTAATAAAACCCGCTTGTAAGCGGGTTTTGTTACTGATTATCTTTTTTATTGCATTCTTGCTTTAATAAAGCTAATTTATCATCGGACAAATCATAGAACAGGAAGGGAATAATACTTAATAAACAACTAATGGCTGGGATGATGGTAATACCTAAAAAAATACCATCTTTCATCGTTTCGGTGATAATTACGCCTTCTTCGTAACCAACTAAAGATACACAAATACCGAAGGCAAGGGTCGCAAGAGCAGTCATAAGTTTCGATACAAAAGTTAAGCCTGCGAAGCATACCCCTTCACTACGTTCGCCTGTTTGATATTCACTATAATCAACAGAATCCGCAATCATTGTAGTTTGTATTACAATAAAGAAACCGCTGGTGATACCTGTTAAGAGAATCATTGTAAAGACAATCCAGATATTATGATAACTAAAGAGATACATTAAGATATACATAATGGCAGTCAATATGGTAGAGTAAATCATTAATTTCTTCTTTGATATAAATTTAAGAATAACTGGCGCAAGAATTGTCGCGATGATTAAACCACCGATAATCCCCGCTCCTAATAGAGTGAAGATTCCCTCATCACCATAAACGATTACTGCCACAACTGCCCCACCGACACTTAACATATTACGGGCAAAGCCGGTGGTACTACCTAAGAGGATTAAGAAGAGTGGTTTATTCTTAAATATCAAGCGGAAGGTTTCTTTTAGAGTTACTCGCTCAGGCGAATAATCTACTCGTTCACGAGTGTTAAAGAAAGCTAGTGTAAATAGTCCCATGCCAACAAAGGATATTAGAATAGCCGCATAACTCCAACCCCTGGATGTCGTTTTATCAGAGAAACTAAGCAATCTAGCTAAATGTGGTCCAGATAAGATGGTTAGAGCAGCTGCTAAAGTACCCGCGGTCCGACTCAGAGAAATTACCTTTATTCGTTCGCTATCATCTTGGGTTATCGCTCCTGCAAGTCCCCAATAGGGTACATCGCTCATTGTGTAAAGCATATCCCATAATAGATAGACAACCCCTATATATATCAGCATGTACACTTCTTTCATATCAGGAACAGTAAATAGCATTGTAGTAAGTATCGCTATTGGTAGAGCAGTAAAGATTATATAGGGACGGAGTTTCCCCCATCTTGTGCGGGTACGGTCAACGATTACACCCATCATAATATCATTGACAGCGTCCCAAATTTTGGTAATCGTTAATATTACGGTCAAAGCCGCTACCCCAGCAGCTGAAAAACCAACTCCCTCATACAAATAAACTAACATAAATGTAACAACAAAGTTAATAATCATATTTTGTCCAAAGCCCGCAACCGCAAAGGATATCATTTCTTTGCGTGATAATTTCGCATAGCGATCCAATATATCCACCCCACGTAAGTTATTTACACAAAATTTATAATTTAGTTTATTATAACACGGATATATAGCAGTATAAAGATTTAAAATATGTTATAATTAAGCATACGCAACCAAAAGTTTACATAAAGTAAGCATAAGTTGGTAGTAATTTATGATAAAATTAGGTACACTTACTTCGAGGTGAAGTTAATGAAAATTGGATCTAAAATTCAAGAACTACGTAAACAAAGAGGTTTATCTCAAGAAGATTTAGCTGAAATCTTAGGGGTATCCAGGCAAGCGGTCTACAAATGGGAACAAGATATAAGTTATCCAGATACCGATAAACTGGTTAAACTCGCTAAATACTTTAATATTTCCTTAGATAGTTTATTTGAGAATAACAATTATCAAGAAACGGAACATGTTCAGCATGTTACTTATGTTATTAGAAGATACCATTATGAATATAAAAGCACAAAAACGCTTTTTGGATTACCACTAATACACATTAATTTAGGACAAGGTTTATACACTTCGAAAGGGATTATCTCAATCTGTAATTTTGCTTATGGTCTTTTCTCTTTTGGCATAATATCAGCGGGATTAATCTCCTTTGGGGTTATTAGTTTAGGATTACTTCTCGCTTTAGGATCTTTCGCTTTAGGTGGTATTTCCTTAGGCGCGGTGGCGATAGGATTATTTACGCTGGGTGCTGTTTCTATTGGCCTCTTTTCTTTAGGTGCCTTTAGTGTGGCAAAATATGTGGCAATTGGTGATCATGCAGAAGGATTAATCGCGATAGGTAAAAGTTATGCGCAAGGAACTTATAGTTATTCCACTGGTGAATATAACCCTACCGAAGTTAAAAACCTCATAGATGATAAAATTCCGCATTTTTGGCGACTCTTTAAAGAATTGATTAAAATCTTTCTTTAGCTAATGGAGTCATTATGGAGTTAAAGATTATCTATGAAGATAACCATTTATTATGTCTTGAAAAACCGCAAGGAATCCCTAGCCAAAGTGATAAGACAGAAGATGATGATTTACAGTTATTAGCGATAAACTATCTTAAAAAGAATAACCCTAAACCATATGTCGGATTAATCCACCGTTTAGACCGTCCAGTAGGTGGCGTACTTCTGTATGCGAAAACGCCTTTTGCGAATACAGAATTATCGAAACAACTTCAAAGCCATCATACTACTAAGGAATATTTAACAGTGGTTTGTGGAAAACCAGAAAAACATACCATGATTTTAGAAGACTATATTAAGAAACTTAAAACCATTAATATGAGTAAGATTACTATTAAAGATGATAAACAAGGTAAATATGCTAAGTTAGAATTTACTGTATTAGATACTGTGGAATCAGAAAAGGAAGGTACTTTATCGTTACTTAAGGTAAAGTTATATACTGGTAGACATCATCAAATTAGAGTCCAACTAGCGAATGTGAACTTACCCATATGGGGTGATAATAAATATAATAAGGTATTTATGAAGAAAAAAGAGTTTACCTTTATTGCCCTTTGGTCATATAAATTTGGTTGTTTACATCCTAAATCCAAAAAATATCTTGAATTTACGAGTATACCCCATAGTTATCCTTTTACCCTCTTTGAATTAGATAAGTTAGTATAAAAGAAGGCTTTGAACAGCCCCCTGTCAAGTAGACAGTGGAAATAAATAAAATAAGTGTTTAAGCTAAGGCTTGATTTCGATATTCAATCGGAGTTAAGCCTTTAGTTTTTAATTGATATCTTTCGTTGTTATAGAAATAAATGTATTT
>JAAYWZ010000194.1 GCA_012516175.1 Bacilli bacterium | reverse complement strand
TGCTCTCCCAGCTGAGCTAAATCTCCGAGGGTTACATTAAAATTATATATAATATTCTGATATTGTCAATAGTAATTTTCATAGAAATATGGATTTTATTATGTTTAAAATCTTGATAATTTGATAATCCTAAATATATGTAGATAGTTATTACATGATAATTAGGAGGAAATTTAGATGAAATCTGTATTAATATTATTCCTAATATTTCTGATTTTAATAATGGTACCCATATATTCTTGTTTTATTATGAGTAGTAGGATTAGTGAAACAGAAAACTATAATGATTATAATAATGATAAATAAAGGCTGTATTGTTTCAAATACAGCCTTTTACTTATCATATTACTTTTTCTTATCTTTCTTTGGTTTCTTTAACTCATATTGAGAACTAATAGCTTTCATTACTTGTCTTACTTGTTTTTCAGATGGCGTTCTACCCATTTGTGTCATCATTGTTCTAACAATATCTTCATTAATTGGGGGATTGTCTTGTAAATACTTAATCATATAACGACGCGCAACTAAAAAACCTAGGATTATTCCTACTAATAATGCGAGAATTAAACACACTACAAAGATCCATACTTTAATCATGTTTGTGGCCTCCTTTAAACAACCTAATGATACCGAATTTTTAAGTAAAAATCAATACTACATTAAAGATTTGAATTTATTTACGACATTTTCGACAGTAAAACCGTAGTCTTTGATAACTTCGTTAGCCTTTCCTGATTTACCAAAGGTACTAATGCCCATTACAGCACCATCTAAACCAACAAATTGATGCCAACCAAATGGTGTACCCATTTCTACTGCTAAACGACGTCTAATATTATTTGGTAATACATATTCTTGATATTCTTGGCTTTGTTCAGCGAAGAGTTCCATGGAAACCATACTTACGACTCTAACATGAATGTTTTCTTGTTCAAGTGCTTTTTGTGCTTCTATAGCTAAACCAACCTCAGAACCACTCGCAATGATAATGCCATCGATTTCACCTTGTGCTTCACTAACAATATAAGCACCCTTCTTTACTTCATCATAAACTTTACCTGTTACGGTAGTTACATTTTGTCTTGTTAATACCAAAGCAACAGGACGGTCTTTTGAATTCAATGCCACATTGTAACTAGCACTAGTTTCATTACCATCGCAGGGACGTAGGACAATCATGTTTGGTATGGATCTTAACATCGCTAATTGTTCAATTGGTTGATGAGTTGGTCCATCTTCACCAACAGCGATACTATCATGCGTTAATATATAAATAACAGGTAACTTCATTAAAGCAGCCATCCGAACGGCAGGTTTAAAGTAATCAGTAAATACAAAGAAGGTTGAAACGAAGACTTTTAAACCACCATGTAAAGCAATACCATTCCCAATTGCTGCCATTGCGAATTCTCGCACACCAAAATAAATATTTCTACCTAGGGGATTTTCTGGTGAAAATGCTGCTTCACCTTTTATAATTGCTTTGGTACTTGCGGTTAAGTCAGCTGCTCCACCAATGAGATTTGATAATACAGAACTTGCTTTATTTAAGCATTCATAAGAGTAATTACGTGTCGCATTCTTATGACCTAACTCATATGATGGCAATACTTCCGTTAAATCTACAGGAATTTCATTATTTTGATATTGCATAAATTCATTATATAATTCAGGATATTTCTTTCTATATTCCATTAGTCCTTTTAACCAAGCTGTAAAGTTTTCTAATCCTCGCAGAACAGTAGTGTCTTCAAAGTGTTTATAAACTTCACTTGGTACTTCAAATTCATCGAAATTCCAATTATAAGTCTTTTTCGCAACTAATCCACCATCTTTTCCTAATGGAGCACCATGAACACTTGAGGTACCTTGTTTTTCTGCACCATAACCGATAATGGTTTTGATTTCGATGATAGAAGGCTTGTCCGTTATTAGCTTTGCTTTTTCGATAGCGTTATTAATTGCTTCGACATCAAATCCGTCTTTGACAGATTCATAATGCCAACCCATTGCTTCAAACTTACCCTTAATATCTTCATTGAAAGAAAGATGCTTTTCTCCATCAAGGGTAATATCATTTGAATCGTATAAAACAATGAGTTTACCTAATTTCAAATGACCAGCAATACTAACTGCTTCATTAGTAACCCCTTCCATGAGGTCACCATCACCACATAATACATATGTATAATGATCAATTAGTTTAATGTCTTCTTGATTAAATTTCGCTGCTAAATATTGCTCTGCTATCGCCATACCTACAGCCATAGGGATACCTTGTCCTAATGGACCACTTGTCGCATCCACACCTTCTGTATGAAGATATTCTGGGTGCCCTGGTGTTTTACTATTCAATTGCCGAAATTCTTTAAGATCATCGATGGTAACATCGAATCCACTTAAATGTAGTAGTGCATATAGAAGCATTGACCCATGTCCAGCAGCTAAAATAAAGCGGTCACGATTAATCCATAAAGGGACTTTGGGATTTACATTCATATGTCTTGTCCATAGGGTATATGCCATTGGGGCAGCGCCAAGAACGATTCCAGGATGACCACTATCAGCTTTGTTAGTTGCGTCAATTCCTAATGCTCTGATTGTGTTAATCGCTAAGTCAGTTATCATTTTCATAACCTCCGTACTAATCTTGTCCTTAAAATTATATAATACTTCAACCATTTTTTAAATAATTTTACAATTTTTTCACAAGAAATCTTTTATTTTGAGAAAAGTGTGATACAATTAAGTCGAAATTAAAGAAGGAGGAGTATATAATGCCTAGAAGAATTACAGATATCTGCATCGCATGTGGCTCATGCCAAGCTGTATGCCCTGTTGATTGCATCACAGAAGGAGACATTTATAAGATTAACGAAGATGAATGCATTGATTGTGGCGCTTGTCAAGATGAATGCCCAACAGATGCAATTATCGAAGCATAAAGAACTTTTAAAATAACTTCTTCCAAGTTGGAAGAAGTTATTTTTATTAAACAAATGTTTGATTTTCTTATTTCATTGTTATATAATGGGAATAAGAGGTGGTATAGTGAAAAAACTAACCAAAAAACAACAAGAAATCCTCAGTTACTTAAAAGAGTATATCGAAAACAATGGTTTCCCTCCTAGTGTAAGGGAAATTGGTAAAGCAGTTGGTTTATCATCCACATCATCGGTACATTCCCAATTAAATAACCTAGAGCATAAGGGCTATATTAGAAAATCCGCTGAAACATCCCGTGGTATCAGTTTAATTATTGATGAAAAACCCCAATATATAACGATTCCGATGGTTGGTCTAGTAACTGCTGGTAATCCTATTGAAGCCATTGAAAATGTCACCGAATACTTCCCTATTCCAAACTATTTAGTCCATAAAGATGATGTTGTCTTTGCCTTAAAGGTAAGTGGGGATAGTATGAAAAATGCTGGGATTCTTGACCAAGATACTATTATTGTTCGAAAAAGTGATGTAGCACATAATGGCGAGATTGTTGTCGCCTTAACTGATGATAATGAAGCCACAGTTAAACGCTTCTATAAAGAAAAAGATTACTTCCGCCTTCAACCGGAGAATGAAGCTTATGACCCAATAATTGTTAAAAACGTACGAATTGTGGGTAAAGTAATTGGTGTATTCCGTGATTTGAGTTAAAACTTTAGTTTTTAACTCTTTTTTTATTTTATTTTGGAAAATCATCGATATCTAAAATCATCAATTTATCAATTTGCTCCTGATTTAAGTAGATTTTTAAGTCATGTTTTCTAATCATCTCTTCACAGATATTGCGTACAAATCGTCCATTAAAATCAAGTTCTTTATTATTCGTTTTAGCTAATTCGTGCAAATAATCAGAAAACCGTTTTTCGAGGGCTTTCGTAAATGAATAACCTCGTATTTTTAGTGTGGTTTTAAATATCTCTTTTAATTCATCAAGATTATAGTCAGGAAAAGTAATTTTAATCGGAAATCTTGATTCAAGTCCCCTACTATAATTTAACATTTTCATGATTTTATCCTCATATCCAGCTAATATAACGATTAAATCATCATTATTATCCTCAACAAACTTTACGATAATATCAATTGCTTCACTACCAAAATCAGTATAATCTTCGTTATATAAACTATAAGCTTCATCAATGAAAAGAACGCCACCTTTAGCCTCTTCTAGGATGGTTTTAGTTTTTATTGAAGTCTGCCCCACATACTCCCCCACGAGATCACTACGGTCAATTTCCCTTAAGTGACCCTTGCTTAAGATTTTCAGATCATTGAACATTCTGGCAACTTTCCGAGCTATCGTCGTCTTGCCTGTTCCTGGATTACCCATAAATACCATATTTAACGTTTGTTTAGTTGGTGGATAACCGCGTTTAATCCTTTGCTTACGCATTTCGATTGAAGCATAGATTTCAAAAAAGGTTACAATAATCTTATCTAACCCCACGATATCCTCGAAGTACTTTTCTTTAAACTGTTTATACTCTTTATGACTAATAATTTCCCATGAATTCATCCTATCACACTCAACAAAAAAACTATCCATACTTATATTACGTAAATAAACAAAAAAATTGAGAAAAACGTATATAGACATTTTTCTCAATCTTCATCAACACTTAACACAGCCATAAATGCTTCTTGGGGAATCTCGACGCTTCCTACTGCTTTTAAGCGTTTTTTACCTTCTTTTTGCTTCTCAAGGAGTTTTTTCTTCCGAGAAACATCCCCACCGTAACATTTAGCCAATACATTCTTCATCAAAGCTTTGATATTGGTGCGAGCAATTACTTTACCATTAATTGCTGCCTGGATTGGTACTTCAAATTGCTGACGGGGAAGAATATCTTTTAGCTTCCGGCAGATGACGGAACCTCTTTGATAGGCAAAATCACGATGGACAATGATACTTAAGGCATCGATTACTTCATGATTGATGAGGATGTCCATCTTAACCAGTTTAGATGGACGATAACCAATTAGTTCATAATCCAAAGAAGCATAACCCTTAGTACCAGATTTCAATTTATCAAAGAAATCATAGATGATTTCCGCTAAAGGAATATCATAATGAATATTAACGCGGTTTTGATCGATATATTGCATATTCACAAAAGAACCACGTTTCCGCTGACATAGTTCCATGATGGTACCTATATAATCACTAGGAGTTATTATAGTGGCACGGACATAAGGTTCTTGAATTTCATGAATTTTTTGAATATCGGGCATCTTTGCGGGGTTTTCTAACTCAATTACCGAACCATCAGTAAGTTCGACTTTATAAATTACCGATGGTGCTGTTGCGATTAAATCTAAGTCAAATTCACGTTCTAACCGTTCTTGGACAATATCCATATGTAATAACCCTAGGAATCCACATCTAAAGCCAAATCCGAGGGCTTGGGATGTTTCTGGCTCAAATATCAAGGATGAGTCGTTTAGTTGGAGTTTCTCTAACGCATCCCGTAAATCATCGTATTTAGCCGCATCTACAGGGTAGAAACCACAATAAACCATGGGATTTAACCGTCGATAACCTGGTAGCGGTTCTTTGGCGGGCTTATCTGCATGGGTAATCGTATCACCAACATGGATATCTTTAATTGATTTAATCTGTGCAGCAAGATAACCAACATCTCCAACAGTTAGATACTCCCGTTGAACTTGTTTAGGTGTATATACCCCTACTTCAGTAACCTCATACACAGCACCTGATGACATTAATTTAATCTTATCTCCTTTTTTTACAGTGCCATTTTTGATTCTTATTGTTGGTATTACACCCCGATAAGAATCAAAATAAGAATCAAAGATTAATGCTTGTAACGGTGCTTCGGGATTACCTTTAGGTTCAGGTACTTTTTGAACGATTTGTTCAAGAATTTCTTTCGTACCTACCCCCATTTTGGCACTACCTAATACTGCTTCGCTAGCATCAAGTCCAATTATATCTTCAATTTCATGTTTAACCCTTTCAGGATCACTACTAGGTAAGTCTATTTTATTTAAGAATAATAGAATCTCTAAATCATTATCTAAGGCTAAATAAACATTAGCTAGTGTTTGTGCCTCAATACCTTGTGAACTATCAACCACGAGCACAGCACCTTCACATGCCGCAAGTGACCTACTAACCTCGTAAGTAAAGTCGACATGTCCAGGTGTATCGATTAAGTGGAAGATATATTCTTGGCCATCTTTGGCTGTGTATGATAATTGTACGGCATTTAATTTAATTGTTATTCCTCGTTCACGCTCTAAATCCATTGAATCTAATAATTGGTCTACCATTTCCCGTTTATCAACAGCACCAGTGATTTCTAAAACACGGTCAGCTAGGGTTGATTTTCCATGGTCAATATGAGCGATGATTGAAAAGTTACGAATATACTTTTGTCTTTCTCGTAGTTTGTTGTAATCTATTTGGCTCATAATATCACTTCCTCTATATACTGAACAATAAAATTTTACAATATTTCGCTAATTTACGCAAATGAAATTTATCTAAATGAAAAAAGCCCGAAGGCTTTTTCACTTTATTTAATCCCAAAGATTAATTTTAAGATTTCATTAGCCCCATCTAAGATAAGATCTAACCCTTTTTTTAAAATATACTCCCCATCTTTTGCTAAACCAGTAAATAGATTATGTTTTACTTCAACCGCAGGATACTCGTTTTCTGCTTTTTCATCATCAATGGGATTAATTGGTTCAAAGTCATTACCTGGTGTCGTTATGATCGATTCAAAAGTGCTTATCTGTTTGTTTAATCCACTTTTCCGATTCTGATCATGATAGTTAATCCCCATCGATAACCCGACAAAGAAGATTATTATTACTAACACATAACGTAATAGTCGTTTTTCCATGGTTCCTCCTAGTTTATCAAAGGATTAATATTGTAAAAGAAACTTTCTAAATCATGGATATCGATATTAAAAAGAAGTTTCAAGATGAGGATTGCTAAATATTCAAGAATATTACTACGAGGATGTAGATCATTCATAAACCGAACTAATGAATTCATTAATCTAACATTTACCAAATTAATTGAACTAGTAATGACAATATACCAAATTGTCATTATCAAAAAAAGGACAACACTAAGAACCTGTAGAATCCCCAGATACTTTCTAATTATCTCATCCCTTTACTCAATAATCTATTAATAATTATATTTTAATTAAGCGTATAATTATGTCTTATTTGGTCTATTAGTTAATTAATATTTTTATGTAATGCTAAATTAATTCCTCTAGAAATAATATGTGTCAAATCAGCGATATTTGTGTCGATTTCCTTGGTAGTAACCATATAATTCAAGCCTTGTGGTGTTAATACTTCATAAATAAGTTTTTGTTTTTCTTCATTGGACAACATCCCTAATTCACCAAATAAACTCTTTCTTACACTTTCTTCAGGTAACTCAACATGTTCTAAATCCTTCTTACCACTCATATGGGCTGGTACTAAATTATTACTTGGATTATTATGTTGTAAGTTATAAGCAATATGTCTCATTAATAAATCTAAAACATCACTAGTAATAGTGACTGCATCTACAACCGTTGGTACACCAATTGAGATTACAGGGATACCTAAAGTATCTTTACTTAATTCTTTACGTTTATTCCCTACACCACTACCAGGGCTTATTCCTGCATCAGATATTTGGATAGTCTTATTGACACGATTTAGGGCGCGACTAGCTAGAGCATCAACCACTATCACAAATTGGGGTTTTACATCTTTAATTATTGCTTTAATGATTTCAGCTGTTTCGAGACCAGTATTGCCCATGACACCTGGGGAGAGGGCACAAACAGGACGAAATCCATTATCATCGATTTCTTCAGGATGTAAATCAAAGATATGTTTTGTGACAAAGATTTCTTCAACAACACAAGGACCTAGAGCATCAGGCGTAACATTCACATTACCTAATCCCACCACGAGTGCTAACATATCATCCGTTATCTGATGTTTTTCCATTAATTTACTAATTTGTTTAGCGATTTGTTTTTGGATTTTTAAGAGGGCTTCATGATCATTTTCAACAATAGCTGTCGTATCAATTGTGATATAAGTACCTGCCTTCTTGCCAAAGGCTTCTTCTTGGTCTTTCCTAACTATCGCTTCTGTAATTTTCATCTCATCTTCAGTGTATTCATTAACAGTAAGCTTCGGATCTTTACCGCTAGCTTTCGAAGCTTCAATACTTTCAATAATTAAGTCAGTTCTGATTAAATTTTCTTGCATTTTGCTTCACCTCACTAAAGATTTCATTTATAATATTAAAAAGATTACAAAAAATATACTTAATTACAATTTATTATTGAAATTTATTAAGTACTTTGTTAAAATAATATAGTCGTACGAATTATGGAGGTGAAACAGTGCCAAATATTAAATCACAAATCAAGAGAGTAAAAACTAATGAAAAACGTCGTTTATTAAACATGTCTTTCAAATCATCAATGCGTACTGCGATTAAAAGAGTAGAACAAGCTGTACTTAATAACGACCTTGAAGGTGCTAAAGAAGCTTATCGTTTAGCATGCAAGAAATTAGACAAAGCAGTCGCAAAAGGAATTCAACATAAAAACTTTGCTGCTAGACAAAAGTCACGTTTAGCTAAAAAAATCAATTCACTCGCAAATAATATTGCTTAACTCAAAACCTACTAGTGTAGGTTTTTTTTCATTAATGGTAATTCTAAATGATTAAATTTAAAATCCTTCCTTTATTATAGATGTAATAAAAGAAGGATTTTTTTCGTTAATTCATATTAAAATTTACATATTCAATATTAATAATTCAAAACCTAAGATTTTATCAATCTTACCTGTTTTTAAATCAATATCATATTGATGAAATGCTTTGATATTTTTTTTAATATCATTCTCACTAGTTTTTAAGGCAATCGGATACAGCATTTTCAACTGATAAGGATGAATATTAATTAGATTTTTGATTTGATAATCTATTAAACCTTGTTTTTGAAAATATTTAATTAAATATAAATAATGTAAATTTTTGGCTAAGATACTTAAGAACACTAATGGATCATGAAAGATGATTAGTTGTTGATAAACTTTTAAAGCTTCATCAATTCTCCGATCTAAGAAGTAACCGGTTAACTTAAAAACATCTTGTTCAAGGGTTTCTGTAACTAAGGCTTTGATATCATCAATAGTTATTTCAGTCACATTCTCTAAATAAAACGATAGTTTTTGTAATTCAGAATAGAGCCTAAAGGCATCGCATTCAGTTCGTCTGATTAATTCTTGGATTACATCATAATTAACCTTTACATTTCTTTTCTGAAAATAGTTTATAATTAACTCTTCCGCTTCTAATTCATTTAAATTATCAAACTCAAGTACTTGAGCTTTTTCATATAATAACTGCGTGATCCGTCTTTTCATATCCAATTTTATGTTACAACAATTAATAACTAATACTGTTGATGGATTAGGATTATTAACATAACTAATAAAACGCTCAATATTCTGATCTAATTTACTCTTTTCTGTTGATAAAAAGATTGGATTTATAATTATAACCATTTTTTGCTCACCCAAAAAAGGTAGGGTTTCGCAATCAGCGATTATCTCATCAAGGGTCACTTCTTCACTATCATATTTAACTAGATTAAGTTCATCAAAGTTACCTTCCCGCGAAAGTTCTTTTATCTTTTCATCAATTGCTTGCTTATTTTCACCCACAAGTAAATAAATGCTCTTCATCTAAATCACCTACTACACAACTTATTACTATCATAACATATCTTTATTAAATATCCAACTTAATTCCATAAGGAAAAAGGACTTATTATTGCTAATAAGCCCTTTTCCCTGGTAGATCTATGTAAACATTAAACACATAAAGTGTTTAATGACGCCAATATCAGCGTTGGTATAATGGTCTAAAGAAGCTTTGCATCCGCTTAAACCGCAGGTAATATCTGATTACGATTGACCCATCTCTATCAGTACGATAAACCTGAACATCATGTTTAAGCAAGATATCTAAAACTTCTTGACTAGGATGACCATAATTGTTTATACCAACCGATATTATGGCGTTTTTTATTTCCACCTTGCTAAATAAACTATCATCAGTTTGATATTTTGAACCATGATGACTAATTTTCAAGTAATCAATAGATTTTTCCTTTTCTATGATTATTTTATCAAATTTTGCGTCCCCCGTAAATAGATATTTATCACCATTAAGGTTTACTAGGATGACTAAAGAGTTGTCATTACTATTAGTGTATTTTTGCTCAGGGTGTAAAATAAAAAAGGTTAATTTTCCACATTCTACTTTATTATATGCATGGACGTGTTTTATGTTAATGTTTCTTGATTGAGCTAACACCGAAATTTTATCAACTATTTCGCCACTATCATAAGTACTTAAAACAATGTTCTTAACTCTAAGGTTATTTAGATATATATCTATATCATTCGCATGATCTAAATCACTATGTGATATAAACAAGTAATCTAGTTGCTTTATTTGGACACTTGAAAAGTATTTAATTGTTTTATTACTGGGTTTATAGTTTCTTCCCCCACCCGTATCAATAACAGCTCGACAATTATGAGTTTCACTATTAATGAAGATACTATCACCTTGTCCAACATCAAAGAAAACCACTTCATCAATGATTATTAATTTATGATAAAAGCCGATATTTACCAGTATTAATAAAATTAATATTATTGGTTTCTTTTTATTTTCGATCGAACGAAACACTATAAACAAACATAAGTAATATAAAATAAATCGCATTTCAGTAAAAACACCGACATTAAGATTAAAAAAGGTAATATCAGCTAACTTCGCAATTATATAATCAAATAAATAAAAACCATAATAAAAAATATTACTCAAAGGTTTTATGACAAGACACATTAATGTAAAAGGAAAAATCACAAATGTATAAT
>JAAYWZ010000193.1 GCA_012516175.1 Bacilli bacterium | reverse complement strand
TGCAGTTAAAATTAGCAGAGTATATTTATTGGTATAATAATATAAGAATTCATGGTTCTTTAGGTTATCTAACGCCAGTGGAATATAGAGGGTTAAACACTCTGAAATCAGCTGGATAAGAACTGTAGTTAAAGTAATTTCATGTTCGGAGTAATTTTGTCCAAAAAAGGGTTGCCAATCCAAGGATGTCAGAGTATAATTAATATGAGAAGAATAATCTTTGTTAGGTGAGGCTACTATATAGAAATATGCTACTGCCCGGAAACATCGAGAGATGCCAATGGGTCAACAGGCTCTATCGGATTAAGGTATTGCTTAATGTAGCTGGTTGTAAAACCTACGCTATATAGTGCTAAAACTCAACGAGTGAAAGATTGTCTAATATAATTTTTTGTATTATGAAAAGTCTTTTACTTGTTAAAGGACTTTTTTTTATTAACGATTTTTTAAAGGTGGTGGTAGTTATGGATTCGGGACCTTTATGTGATAGTAGTATGAATGTAATAGACAATAAAAAAAACCGGAGCCACAACTGCTACGCTATGCATTTGAATGGCTCTTAGAGGAGGGCTATTTATGAATCAACTTATCATGAATCTAATTGAACAGGGCAAGTTTTCAGAAGTTAGAAATGAAATTGTTAAAATAAATGTAGTAGATATTGCACAGATTTTAGAAGAATTGAAAGTAGAAAAAATGTTGATAGTGTTTCGTTTACTACCTAAAGAAATAGCAGCAGAAGTATTTTCCTATGTATCTTCTGAACAACGGCAGCAAATAATTGAAGTAAGTACTGACAAAGAAATTAAAAATATCATAGATGAATTGTTTCTTGACGATACCATTGATATTTTAGAGGAAATGCCATCAAATATAGTGAAGAAAATATTAAAAAATACGAATCAAAATATGAGAGAGATAATAAATCAGTTTTTAAATTATCCAGAAAATTCTGCTGGAAGCATTATGACCATTGAGTATGTGGATTTAAAAAAGGAAATGACTATAGGAGAGGCTCTTGAGCATATAAAACGAACTGCTGTAGATAAAGAAACAATTAATACTTGCTATGTGATAGATAACAACCGTAGATTAGAAGGCATCGTATCACTACGAAAGTTAATTTTAAATGATAAAGATATTGTTATAAAAGACATCATGAAAACAAATATAATTTCAATTCAAACGACTATGGATCAAGAAGAGATTGCTTCTTTGTTTAAAAAATATGACCTACTTGCAATGCCTGTTGTAGACAATGAAAATAGATTGGTTGGAATTATTACAATTGATGACATAGTTGATATTATTGAACAAGAAAATACAGAGGATTTTCAAAAGATGGCTGCAATGCAACCATCTGATGAAGAATATCTAAAAACCAATGTTTTTACACTGGCAAAGCATAGAGTAATATGGCTCATGGTATTAATGATTTCTGCAACATTTACAGGAAATATTATTAAAAAGTTTGAAGATGTATTACAGTCTGTTGTAATCTTGGCTGCATTTATCCCAATGCTTATGGATACCGGTGGAAATGCTGGTTCCCAGTCAGCCACACTGATTATAAGAGGCCTTGCGTTAGAAGAAATAAAACTAAAGGATATTTTAAAAGTTTTATGGAAGGAGTTGCAAGTAGGTATAATTGTTGGTTTGACATTAGTAGTAGTAAATTTCATAAGAATATATTATTTTGAGAAAACAGACATAAATATAACAATAACAGTATGCAGTAGTTTGTTCTTAACAGTTGTGTTAGCCAAGGTTATTGGAGGGGGATTACCTATCTTAGCAAAGAAGTTGAAACTAGATCCTGCTATTATGGCTAGTCCGCTTATAACTACAATTGTTGATGCAGTAGCATTAGTTGCGTATTTTTCAATGTCTTCAAGGTTACTAGGATTATAGTATAATAAAATCAGGATTCAATAGGATACAAATTTCTTGCACTATAATCCTTAAAACTTAAATCCTATTATGT
>JAAYWZ010000192.1 GCA_012516175.1 Bacilli bacterium | reverse complement strand
TTATATATGTAACTTAATTAAATTTCCAGAAGGATCTTGGGTGAGATAATAGTTATCTTCTTTATCTACTTTATACCCTAAAGATTTTAACCTGTTTACGGTTTCGTTTAGTTCAGTTAAATTATAGTACTGAATAGTATAATTATTTAATCCCACATTTATCGGATCATTAATATCTTGTGGTCTACCCCAAATATTAGCACCAATATGATGATGATATCCACCATATGAATAAAAGCTTGCTTGCGGACCATATTTCATTACTAAATCCATACCTAAACCATCAATGTAGAAATGATCTGATTTATCTAGATTATTTACATGGAGATGAATATGACCCATAACAGTATCTTCAGGTAGTTTCGTAAATGGGATATTATCAAGTAATCCTTCTAACCCGTCAATATCTAAATAAGTGGTAATACCCTTAATATTCCCATCCTCATCATATAACCATTCTTCTTCAGGTTTATCACGATATACTTCGATACCATTACCATCAGGGTCAGCGAAATAAAGAGCTTCGCTAAAACCATGATCACTGCCACCTTGAATGTAAACATTCTTAGTGATGAGGTGTTTTAAGAAACGAGCAAGCTCTTTACGACTCGGTAGTAGTATCGCAAAATGATATAGACCAGCAGTATGCTTGGTCTTTGGTTTTATTCCAACTGGTTGTTCAATTATCAGAATGGGATCTTTACCATTAACAGTGAGATAGACCTTAGTGATTTCTTGTTTAAGTATTGTAAAACCCATGATATCTGTATAAAACTTTATAGATCTATCTATATCTAAAACATTTAAGTGTACCAGATTCACATTGGGTATGGGATTTTGGTGAAATCTCGATTTCACTTACACATCCTCCTTCCTTAATGGCTCATAATATATAAGCCTAATTCTTTGATTAATTCGATTAGTTTATAAAGTTTATCTTGATCAAATCCTGCGAATAAATTCTTCATATATTCTTGATGTTTAGGAACAAACTCTAACCAAAATGCCTTACCTTGTTCCGTCAATTCAGCATAGAAAACTCGTTTATCGGTATCTCCTTGAGTCCGTTTTATTAAGCCTTTTCTTTCCAAACTATTAAGCACATGGGTAATTGCCCCACTGGTAATTAAGACGATAGCCCCGATTTGTTGGGTGGGTAGTTTTTTATGTGTCCATAGGGCATCAAGGACCATGAACTCGGTGCTTGTTAAGTTGAATTGGAAAAAATGTTGATCTAGTTTACTTTGAAGGACTTTATTCATTTTCCCTAATACAACAAGTAACTTAAATGGTAGGGCTTCATGGATATCATACATTTCCACGCCATCACATCCTTCACAAATTATCTTAATATTAAGACATTTTCATTATATCCTAATTTCATCAGAATGTCGAAGGATTTGCTTAGAGGAGGATGTTTAAATTCGTTAAGATAATTAACCAAATAAAGATGGTAAATATCGAAAATAGAGATGTGAAAGTAACGATTTCACCCGCTAAATCCCCATTAGCTTCCATTTCTTTTGCCATGACATAGCTTGATACTGCGGTAGGTACACAACTAATCGCAAAGATGGTTGTTAACTCTTGACCTCTAAACCCTAATAGATAACCAAAAGTGATAAACAATAAGGGACTTATAACTAGTTTTACCGTACAGACAAAGGCAAGATATAAACTGTGTTTTTTAATACTTTGAAATTTAAGACTTGCCCCTAGTAAAATTAACACAATTGGAGTTAGGACAGCACCAAGATTTCCTAAAATATCTTCTATTACATTAGGTAAGTTAATTTTAAGTGATTTAATGATAAAACCAACTAATGCCCCTACAATAATGGGGTTCTTCAAAATATTTACTATGAGCTTTTTAAATCTAATATCATGACCACGTTTGCTTTCTAAGAGGATTACACACAAGATGTTATAAAATGGTACGACAAAAGTAACACACATCGATACAGTACCAGTATTAGTCTCTCCATAAATTGTGGAGATAATAGGGATGGCAAATAAAATGAGATTACCCCGAATAATCCCTTGAACAATACTGGCTTGCGTTGGTTTATCTTTAGTAATTACAGGAACAAGAAGAATTAAAATGATATAGAAAATAAGTGATAAAGTTAAGAGATATAAAATTAATTTAAGGTTAAAAGTTTCCGCTAAGTGGGAATTATATATATTATTAAACATTACGATTGGGAAAAACAACATATATAATAATTTATTTGTTTGCTTAATTCCTTCATCCTTAATCCAATTTAATCTTCTGGCGATAATACCAATTATAATATAAATACAGATTGGTAATACAACTAAGA
>JAAYWZ010000191.1 GCA_012516175.1 Bacilli bacterium | reverse complement strand
ATTCAGAACTTATAGGTAATGGGAAACTCCACGAAGCTTTTAATAGTAATGATTCTCTCATAGATATCGTTGAGATCACAACGAATTATACCAATGACTTTCAGGCCAAACCATTAAGTGACAAAGACGAACAAAAGCGCCAGGTTAAATATGAACAAATTGAATTATTTTAAAAATGTTTTGCCTAAAAATGTCAGATATGATAAAATAATCTTATAATTTACGAGACTACAGGGGGAAATCACAATGAAAGCATTATTCAAAATTTTATGGTTTGCGGCTGTAATCTTTCTATTGAATCGCTTTGGGGCAAATATCTTTAATGAAGATTTAAATAACATTTCCGATCAAATGTTGTCATTCTTACCAGAATTTCTCGCCAATTTAGATTTTGTTAAGAATTTGATTACTAGTATTGTTAGTCTTGAAAAGATTAAGCAAATAGCCTTTACATTAGTCTTATTCCTAGGTTTAGATATAATCAGCGGTGATATTAAAGGTATTATTATGGGACCAATAAAATTAGTTCTAAATGCTATTCTCTATACAATTGGTTTCATCGTCATTTTCTTCCTAATTGATGGATTTAGAATCATTTTTTAGTTATTTTAATCAAATAAATATATTGAATATGTTTAAATGGAAATATTTTGCGAAATTTCATTCATAAATATTTCCATTTTCTTTTATTTTGATATATAATTATTTTAAAGGAACGGGGGGATACTATGTACTTTTTTCCCAATATCAAAACCACACCTTTTTCGCCCCAATTGATGAGATTATTAGGAAATGTCTATGAAAACAAGGGGAAAGAGACTTTTTATCTATCGCTCATCAAAAATGACAGTAAAGTAATTAAACAAAGTGTTATTGAAACCGATGCTGAGTTTGCGGGTCGACTACTTCATATTGATATCTCCAATCAAAAGTATCGGTTAATTACCCAAGAGGGAATAACACCTAATAATCGTAAAGAAAAATTGGTTGCTAATCTCGTGAAATTCTTCCAAATCATGCACAAAGCGGAATCGAATTGGAAATTATCAGT
Organism: Bacilli bacterium; assembly: GCA_012516175.1. Classification (GTDB taxonomy): domain Bacteria; phylum Bacillota_I; class Bacilli_A; order Haloplasmatales; family Haloplasmataceae; genus JAAZCR01. Next base: position 2,946 of record JAAYWZ010000191.1, on the reverse strand, counting down.
CAATGGGATTATTGAGATTCAAGAATTTATATTTAAGGAGTTTGATCCTAATTCTTCCATTGATAAAAAACGTAATAGATTGGAAAAGCGCACTGAGTTAGAAAATCTTGTGATGCACTTTAATCGTTTACTGAGCGAAGGTGAATGTGAACTCTTTACCTTGTTCTGTGCTTTTGTGATTGATTTCATCAATTTGCGGACCTTTGATGAGAACAATGAATTTATTGGTATACTATTATTAATGTTGCTTCTTAAGCAACATCGTTACAAAGTAGTTGATCATATCAGCACATTAAAAATCCTTTTTGAACAAGAACAAGCATTATTTGAAGCAATAAATAAGTCATCATTAAACTGGAGCATCGGCTTACCACAATACCATTATTTCACCATGTTTATGATCAATACTTTAAATCAAATGTATATTCAATTTGATAAACTTTGTAGTAATTTCCAAGTTGATAAGCAATATAGTAAAGAAGAGTTGGTGGAACAAATTATTAGTAGCTTAGGAACATATTTTACCAAAGATGATATACGGAAGAATAATCCATACATTAGTGATTCAACCATTAACCGTACATTAAAGAGTTTACGTGAACGTAATATCATTGTACCGACAGGTAAGGGTAGAAGTGCTAAATGGCGTAAGGTTAAGCATAGCCGTTATCAAGAATTTTAGTAGGGTGATTACATATGGAATTAACATTAAAGCAACAAGAAGTCATTGAATACCCATTAAATAATACTATATTGATTACTGGTTATGCAGGTACTGGTAAAACCTATGCATTGTTAAATAAATACCTTAACTTATGCCAAAATTATAAAGTTCCACCACAAGACATGTTATTCATTGTAAAAGATGATATTAAAAAAGATATGACCTTGTTAATGTATAATGTCATTAATCCATCACGTAAATTTTATCAACTAAATATTGTAACTGTTAGTGAATTAGTAAAGTATTATTTAGAGTTTAGTGAATTAAAGCTTTTTCAAAACCGAATTGATGATAATCGTAAACGTTCCATTCTAAAACAAATTACAAGAAATAAAAATATCCCATTTTCCTTTGAATTACTATATGATGAGATTAAATTTATTCAAGAAAACATCGTCTTGAACATCGACGATGATTTTCTCAGTATCTTAAATAAAGAGTATAAACAGTATTATTTGACTACGCGTTTAACTCCAAAAAAGCAGTTACTATCATATCAAGAAAAAGAATTAATATGGTCTATTTATAAAGAATACTTAATTAGAGCACTTGATGATGACATCTTTGATGAAAGTACACTATATCAGAGTTTCTTACGCCTGCTTTACCAACAAAACAATCATTTAACATTTAAATTCCCTTATATTTTTGTTGATGATGTGGAGCAATTCACCAAGGTCCAACTTGATATTATCAATTGTTTTTATGATACTACGGAAACCCATGGTTGTTATCTGAGTCAAGATGAGTTGAAATGTAAAGACCGGTATAAGAATTATCAGAATAGTGATTTGTTCAAACATGTTACATGTACAATGAATCTAGATATTAATCTTCGTAGTACTCTTAATGTATATAATATCATAAAGAGTTTCTTAACTAACAACGCTTTACTCGAACCCAAATTACCGTATGAAACAATAAATAGGGAAGGTAGATTAAAATCGGTACTAACTTTCTATTTAAACCGTCACGAAGATGAAAAAAGCATTGTGCTTTTTGATCGCTTGGACTTATTAGTTAATCATTACGGTTATGAGTTGAGTGATATCTTAGTAGTCTTCAATGATGAACAGACACTTTTAGATATGAAACAAGCATGTGAAAACCATGGTATATCTGTCATCGATATTAAAGAACATTATAAAACTTTAAATCCTACGGGTTTAACATTCATCCATAAAAATGAGATGAGTAATTATGAATTCAAAGTAGTGTTCATATATGACGTAGATAATTATAAACTATGTACAGGTGTAGTTAATAAAATGATTAATATAAATACTAACTACGCTGATTCTGTAAACTTCTATTTACAGATTAGTAGTGCACGTGACTTATTAATTATTAACGCGTCACAAATCGAACCATCCAGTCTCATCCATTCTTCGCAAATCGACTATCAAGAATTTGCATTTGAATTAGGTTCAAAGTTTTTCGTTAAACCAACTTATATCTCGAGTAGAATAAATGATATCATTGGATTTATAAAAGATAATCTAACAAACTATTATGGTTATAGTAATAAACATTTTAATAATGTTCAATCCTTTGATTTATTAGTAACAACTAACACCCATAGCATTGGTGTTAAAGTTGTCGATGAGCCAATTAATGAACTTAAACTAAACACTATTATATCTTCCGCACAGGATCTCGATTATATTGCCATATTCGATGCGAATCATTATTTAGTCTATGATTTACGAGACTATAATATCAATCGGGTAATTGATCTACCTAATTATTAAGTGAGGTAAGAGTAATGAATAAAGATACATATTTATGTATCAGTCTATTTCTTGTAATGTTTGCTGGTTTTGGTCTATTATTAGCAATTTTAAAACAGTTAAATATACCATTAATGATGTTAGCAGGAGCAGTAATTGGAATAGTAGTTGGCACAATTACCGATATATTAATTAATCTATATAAAAAGCATAAAGGAAATGATAGTAATAATAATGAATAGGTAGCATGAGCTACCTATTTTTTTATATCAAATATGCTAAACTAAATAATTAAAATTAGTCGTATAAGAATTTATTAAAATATAATTGAAAATATTAAAATCTATTATTAAAATGCACATTCTCGGTACGGTGGAATGTGCTTTTTATTCAGTCATATATACATTTTTTGCATATTATAATTAAAAATATAAATAGAAACAGAAAAAGTTAGAAAAATCATTGACAAAACGAAAAATATATATATAATAT
>JAAYWZ010000190.1 GCA_012516175.1 Bacilli bacterium | reverse complement strand
TAATCGTTGTCTAGGTATTTATTTGGATTCATAATACTAGATATTATAATGAAAAAAGGTGCTTAATTCTAGACTTAAATATCTAAATTAAGCACCTTTTTTCTATTTACTAAGGCTGTTTATTTTTTTTACAGCCCCTTTTTTCATTTCTAAGTATTTCGCTAAGGTTCTGACCATTACCCCCGTTGCGCCAACTGGACCTAATTTATGTGGTACTTCTTTGTAACAAGTGCCTGCAATATCTAAATGAATCCAAGGGGTATCTTCCGCAAATTCCGCAATAAACGCTGCCCCGAAGGAAGCATGACCATCACGACCAGGTGAATTGTTGTAATCAGCTACTTTGCTTTTCCGACATCCAGCTCGGAAAGGATCAACTGGTAATTCCCATACAGCTTCACCTGTTAATTTACTGGCCTCAACAACTTCATTTAAAAAGTCTTTATTATTAGTGAAGATACCTGTAATATCAGTACCTAAAGCCGTAATGACACAACCTGTAAGAGTTGCTACGTCAATAATCTTCGTGGCGTTATGCTTTCTTGCATAAGTTACTGCGTCAACTAACGTTAAACGACCTTCAGCATCAGTGTTAGTTATTTCAATAGTTTTACCACTCATGGATACCACAACATCATCGGGTACAATAGCTTCACTATTAATTAAGTTTTCGGTAGCCGCAATGACAACATCGACATTTACTGGAAGTTTCTTACGTGCGATTATTTCTATGGCACCTAAAACAGCAGCGGCACCACCCATGTCAGTTTTCATATTCACCATACCTGTTTTGGGTTTAATTGAGTAACCGCCAGAATCATATGTCAACCCTTTGCCTATTAGGGTAATAATTTCATCACTATCGTTATTACGATATTTTAAGTGGATTAATTTAGCTTCTTCTTTAGAGCCTTGATTTACTGCCAAGAAGGCTCCCATTTTGAGCTCTTCAATTTCTTTCTTATTATAAATCTTATAATCAATATTTAATTCCTTAGCTAAATTAACCGCATATTCTGCAAGAAGTGATGGTGTTAATTTATTTCTAGGTTCATTTACTAATGTACGAGCATGATTAGTAGCGATGGCATTAATATTACCTGCAGTAATACCTTCTGTAATATCTATTTCACTGTAAAAGTAAACTTCAGGTTCTTTTTCTGCTTTTTTATCGGTCTTATAATCAGGAAACTTATAATTTACCAGACCAAGCGTTTCACTAGCTATTTCACTTAATAGTCTTACATCATCATGCAAAACGCGGAAGGAATCAAAGTCGATGATTGTATCATCGGTGATTTCTTCAGCTACTAAACTAAATACTTCTCTTACATCATCTAAATCATAGTCATCTTCGCCTAAACCAACAAAAACAAAGCGTTTGGTTTGAAAATCAGATAATGGATAGTAAACTGTAACTTCACAAGCTTCATAAATATTTTTGTGTTCATTTAGTTTGGTTAGGATATCTTTCAATTCCTCACGTTGATTCTTTTGTGTAACCCCTATAACTAATGTTTTGGTTTCTTCTTTAAGATTTAATGAGTTTAAATATTTAATCATTTTTGCACCTCAATCTATTTTTTCAAGTACTATATTATTATAGTATTTTATCTTAGGTTTTTCTATTTTTTTACATCAAGATTAGTTTTTTCGCAAAATTCTTTTCTGTATACTTATAGACAACTACTGATATGAAGATACCTAACCCACAGTAAATTAGATAAACAAATGGTTCAGGTACTAAACGGAAGATATAACGATAAGATAAGAATAGCACGGTGGCATAGGCTATCCCAATTCCCATTTGAATTAAGACATTCATATTTTGCTTAATAGCGCGTTGAGGTGTATCCCATGCCAACATAGGTCGAGATAAATCAATATATAAACCAGTTAACAATAAAGGAACACTCATCACAAGGGCCAATACTAGTGCTATTACTCCATAAATAATATTATCTATATCTGTGATTCCTTTACTATATAATGCAATCCATACAAGAATGATTAATTCAAGATTAAAAACAATTTGGGTTACAAAAGGCACTAATAACCGTCCTAGGATATGTTCACGCGAAGTTATTGGTAAGGTGCGCATAATCCAATTGGTTTTTCCTTCTCTGGAAAAACTAGTCGGTGCGATGGGAATCCAAGTTGATAAGACTGTTAAAGCTAATGTTACACCTAACCAAAAGATTTCCCGATATTTTTGATATAGACTTACAATTTGATCCAATTCACTAGCGCCTGATTGTTGGACAAATACTACAGAGATAATCAATACCACGGGTACAATAATGAGTAATGCAAAGGTATTGAATAGATAAATTGGTACCTTTAATAAGGTGTTAAAATCAATTTTCGCAATTGCGAAAATCGTATTACCTCTACCTTTAATTTGTCTTTCTTTTATTTTCTTCTTTCTAGTTGGATTATCAAGTTCCTTAAGATAACTATTGATAAAAACTAATTGTAAAAACAGCGAAAAGAGATATACGAAGATGAAAGATAACCCGAAGAGACAGATGATGCTTAAGATAACTTCGATAAATGACCCACTAATACTAAGACTTATTAGTTTAGAAACTGGGTAATATAAAGCAAATTTATCTAAAAAGTACTGACTGTTTTCTGCTAAACGTTCAAATAGGTCATATTGTTCTTCTGGACTAGTTGGTATTAAGTTGCGATAAACAGTTATTTGGAAGATGAAAGCGACCACTAAAACAACTGTATACCCAATTAGTCGTAAAGCATCACGATTTCTGGTTAAATTAGTCAAACTCATTAAGATAACTGTAATAAATCCTACTATAATAAGCGGAATAATGGGCATGAGGAAGAATGTGATAATGATTCCTAACCAGTGGTATAAAGCAATTCCTTGTTTAATTCCATAGATAATAAAAAACGGAAGTACTAAAAATACACTAATCAGTAATTCGATAAGATAAATAAAGAAGAATTTACTTAAGAGATAGTTTTTAGGTTTAATGGGTAAAGGGGTTAAAATGCGTACATCATTAGAAAAATAGAAATAACCAATAAATTGAAAGATACCAAAGAGAAATATTGATAATATGGAAATAAAGATGGCCATGACAATGAACAAGGATTCCATCATTAATTGTTGAAACCCTTCAAAAATACCAACAATGCTTCTTATAGTTGCTACATAGGATGGTATACACATTAGAATGACGATGATAAACAAAATAAACATTCTGCGACTCTTTTTATCGTTCTTGGCTTTATATAACATATAATTAAGGGATAGATTTTGTTTTAAAAGAAACTTACAAGTTAACCAAAACTCTTTCATCATTCAGTCAACTCCAAGAAGAGATTAACAAGATCTTCGTCCTTGCCAACTAAATTCCGGATTTCTGTTAATGTACCTAAGGCAATAATCTCTCCCTTATTTATAATCGCTAATCGATCACACATCTTTTCCGCAACTTCAAGAATATGCGTAGAGAAAAATACCGCATTACCTTGTTCACAATATTCTCTTAATAATTCTCTTACCACATGTTGTGCTTTGGGGTCCAATCCAACCATCGGTTCATCTAAAATCAGAATCTTTGGATTAGCTAAAAACGCTGCGGTTAAGATAATCTTTTGTTTCATCCCATGAGAATATCCAGCTAAGTAACTGTTTATATCATTAGTAAGATTAAACTTTTCTAAATAATAATCCAGCTTCTTTTTGCGTTCTTCGTTAGGTATTTTAAATACATCACAGATGAATTGGAGATAATCATAACCAGTTACTTTTTCAAACACATCGGGATTATCGGGAACATAAAAGAATTGTTGCTTAGCCTCATAAATCTGTTCTTGATTATTGTAGCCATTAATTAAGATTGTTCCTTGATTAGGTTTTAATAAACCAACAATCATTTTCATGGTCGTAGTTTTACCCGCTCCATTAGGACCAAGGAACCCAAAGATCTCCCCACGGTTAACAGTAAAACTAACATTATTAACAGCTACCTTCTCGCCAAATCTTTTCATTAAATTACGGATTTCTAGCATATTATCACCCTGTCTATTGTTATATCTTATTTAT
>JAAYWZ010000189.1 GCA_012516175.1 Bacilli bacterium | reverse complement strand
CTATATCATCTACGCTAATATCTATGTCCTTGTTATCAGAGACCTTTATTCCGCTTAGTGGATCAAAGTCTTCTCCAACATATAATTCGCTATCTTCTACTCCAATGATCTTGGGGGCTACAGTATCAATTACCGGTACTTCAAGATAAAGTTTGAAGTTATCGAAAGTAAGCGTTGAAGTTGGTGTGTCATCGATATATTTTCCTAGATGGGCAATTAATTGAATTTGATTATTAGTTGGTTTATCTACCGTGAAGACGAATGTGTAAGTCTGCCACTCTTCACCAACTGTTACTGTTTCGGAAAGATAACGATTGGTATCAGTTACTTTAAAACCAACATCGATTAATCGCTCAACTGTAGATTTCGCATCAAAGACTAGTTTATATGTTCTACCTTCTTCTAATTCAATCCAACCAGTTGCGTTTGAATTAAAGTCTTTTGTCCAGTTGGATAATTACCAAAGTTATTGATAACGACTGTAAATACACCATTCTTGATTTCAAACTTAACATCATAACCACTATATGAAGAACTATTACTGTTCCAACCACGCCAATATGGTTCTGTACCATATGCTGATTCTAATCTTGGTGGCGTACCATTACCAATTAAGAAGTCACCATTTAAAATCTTATTTGTATCTACAAAATAGCGATCATAGACTTTAATACTACGTATTGCTTCTGTTACATTACCTGCACTATCTTGAATTGTATACGTAACTATGTATTCTCCTGCAAATGTCAAATCAATCTTTTCAACCTTGTTTCCTGCCTTATCTCTAATATCAAGAATAATTTGTTCAATAGTTAAGTCATCGACATCATCATACACACTTATGCCCTCTAATAAATCAAATTCTCCCGCTTCAACTTGAATAATAACTTCCGTATCTTCTACTTCCACAATTACAGGTGCGAAAACATCAATGACATCACTATATACAACTTTTAATTCTTCATTATCCTTGTATACTAAATAAGCACGAACAATCCGATTAGTATCTGCATTAAAATGCACAATCCATTCATTACTTTCTGAATATAAAGAGTGGCTTTGATATTTAGTTACTCCTTCCTGTTCTAAAACTGGATTAGATACATCATACGATGTTAGTAAACCATACTCAACTAATAAGTAGTTTTCTGGTAAATAGAATTGTCCGACATAAGTGTCCTTACCATCCATGATATAAGTATATTTCTCACTTAAGGTAACATATGGTAAATCTAGTGTCTGAATTTCATCAGTATAGGCTGCTTTAATAGTAACATCTCGTAACATCGTAAAGCTATAAACTCTTTGTTTACTTACGACTTTACCATTGATTTCCCAATGACTAAAATGTTGCCCCTCTATTGGTAAATCAGCTTCGACAGTCGCAACAGCATTGAAGAGATATGTACCGTTATTTCCATTAGTATCAATCGGATGACCACCTTCTACTATCAATGTAAAGGTGTCGTTATTGGTTTGTTCGTATTGAGCTAATAGAACTCTATCTTCGGTCACATTTTCATATGAACCAGACCATCCAATAAACTCAAACCCTGGCTTATGTGGATGAGCCGGTTCAAGCGCATCTTCACCTCTATCAACGTATTGTAAATCTAACTTGCTTCCATTCGAATCCATAAATAGCACAACATGTTTTGTTTCATGTTTAAAGACTGCTTCGATGGTCATATCATCTGTCACAACGAACTCATGGTCTCTGGGTAAGAAACGAACACGTCCATTTATTAACCAAAACGCTAATTCATATTCTTCTGGTAAAAATTCGCTAAATGATAGAATGTTCCCATACCGTGCATCAACTTTTGTTTCAATTACATCCTCATTTGTCGCCCCAAACCGTGATATTATTTCTACTTTTAGTTCTCTAGGTTCTAAAACATCTGCCAAGGCAGTTTGGCTAATGTTTATTGCGTTACCATATGATAGCGTTTTCGCTGATGCGCTAAAAAAATAGGGTAACGCAAGAAAGATAAATATCCCAAACACAAAGGTTAAGATACCTTTCTTCAAATCATTCCCTCCTTATAATATCTTTTATTGTTATAAGTAGCCAATTTAATTATAAAACATCAGTTTAATACATCAATTTTATATTAGTTAATAAGCAAATTTCGCTAACTTTTCGAAATATTTCGCATATATTTCTATTTAGAAAATTGTTAATAATGAATAATAATTATATAACATTATTCTAATTATTTGCATCGTTTTCACTGTTATCATAAAATCTCAAATAATTGTAAATTATATTTAACAAAAAAAAGAGGTAACCATCTTTAAGTAGTTACCTCCTAAATTTATTATTCAAACTCAGGCAACCAACCTTTATGAGCCTGAATTAAATCATCACAGAGATTCTTGATATCATCAAGTGATAATTCGCTCGCTGTATGGGGGTCCATATAAGCAGCCTGATAAATATATTCTTTTTTGCGAGTTTTTGCGGCTTCGATAGTCAATAATTGGACATTAATGTTCGTTAAGTTGATAGCGGCACATTGTAATGGCAATTCGCCCACAAAACAAGGGTTTACACCATTCTTATCAATCATACAAGGCACTTCAACACATGCTTGTTTTGGTAAGTTAGTGATGAATAAGCCCTTATTTACCACGTTACCATGGACGCGATAAGGTTGGTCTGTTTCCATCGCTTTAATGATATCAGCTGCATATTCTCGACTTTTAATATGTTCTCAGTGGTCTGTTTCAACAAGCTCTTCCCTTAATTTAACCCAGTTATTAATTTGTCTTATACAACGACGAGGATATTCATCTAAAGGAATCTTATACTTATCAATTAGTTCTGGATATTTAGATTTTATATACCAAGGTAGATATTCTGCAGTATGTTCACTAGATTCGGTATTATAGTAACCAAAGCGGTGCATGATATCATGGCGTACTAAATCCCAACTTAAATCATATTCGCCACTTAATGATCTTCTTTTGATTTCTGGATATAAATCTTTTCCATTTTCATCAGTAATTTCTAATAACCAAGCTTGGTGATTAATACCAGCAATCTTCCACTTACAAGTGGATAGATAATTACTCATGCCTAAAGTCTTAAATAAGTCCCGGACACATACTTGAACACTATGGCAAAGCCCAATAACTCTTAAACCTAAAACATCTTCCATATATCCAGTTAGAATGGCCATGGGGTTAGTATAATTCAAGAATAAGGCATCGGGACATACTTCCTTAATATCTTTCGCAAAATCTTCTAAGACGGGAATGGTTCTGAGAGCCCGGAAAATCCCACCAATTCCTAATGTATCACCTATCGTTTGGCGTAAACCATACTTCTTTGGTATTTCAAAATCAGTTACTGTACATGGCTCATAACCACCAACTTGAATCGCGTTGATGATGTATTTAGCACCCTGCAATGCTTCTTTGCGGTCTAGGTATTTGTTAATTATCGCTCTTCCATTATGAGTCTTATTAATGGTATTTAACATCCGATAAGAATCTTCTAATCTAACAGGGTCAATATCAAATAAAGCTACTTCAAATTCTCCTAATTCTGGGGTAAGGATGCAGTCACCAATGACATTCTTCGCGAATACGGTGCTTCCCGCACCTAAAAAGGTTATTTTAAACATAATTACACTCCTTAAACTTACTCTGTGATTTTAGAAGTTACGATATTTAAGATATCACTATGGGCTAATATTGGTTTAATTCTTACTTGGAAAGAAAATTCTTTGTGATCTAAGCGATACTTCTTCGCTAATTCAGGACCACAGCTATTAGATCCTAGCCCACTCATCATGTAATCTAAGTGGATAATCGTTTCTTTACTTCTAGTCAGTTCATGGGGATGATTAGCTTTAGTAATACTTTCTACTGTAAAATGGCTCGCATTAAAACTAAAATCATCCCTACCAATGAATAAGAGTCCCATACCCAAGTTATTTGATACAAACGCATATTCAGTTTGGTAATGACTGCCATTTTCTTGGGGTCTTAAGTAATTCTCCCACATCTTATCCACTGTTGTCTTATATCTACTCTTTCTTGTGTGATGGTATTTATCTATATAGCTTTCATCGGGACCATAACCAAAATAATCAACTAACTCCATTCCCTCTCTTAATACTAGTTGTAGACCAAAGCGTGGCAAGAAGGGGATATTTTCTTTTACCCGAGTATTTGTGGCGAAAATGATGTCTCCTGTCGCATACACTGTCCATGTATTAGTTGTCTTTATTAGGGGTTCTTGAGCTAGAGCTGATAAAGATTGTTCTACCTCAATTACTATTTCTTTATCACTCTTCCTCACAACTTTAGTTTGATAAGTTTTAGTGTGCAGGCGATGATAACCATACTTCAACCATTGATGCTTAATATTGCGATCATTATCAATAGGTGCTCGCCAAATCGTTAATTTCGGATAATCTTTAATAAAATCTAACCCTGAGTATTTTAGGCTTTCAAAACTCCCAAAATGCTTGTTAAAGCGATATCGAAAATCTAACCCATAAATATTTATTTCACCATCATTCTCTTCAACATGTAACTTGCCAGTATTTTTAATAATCGTTATCTTATTTTCGATTGGTAACTCAAACTGAACGAAGCCTAATTCATGTCGAGGTGCAAAATAGGGTTGGACTTCTTTAGTAATGAATCTAACAGTGAGGAAGTAACGACCATTATTAAGTGGATAAGTATAAGGGATACTAATAATCTTATCTTTATGTGGATTTACAGTTACTTTAAGAACTTCTCCTTGTTCCACGATTTCTCCGTAGTTTTCTACTTCCCATTGGATAGTAACATGGTCAAGAGATAAGAAATCATACCGATTTATTATTTTAAATTTACCCGACTTTAGATCAACAGCTTCTAAATGGATGGGACAATACACATGTTTAAGTTCTCGTAATCCTGTATGAGGTGTACGATCAGGGTATACTAACCCATCCATACAGAAGTTACCATCATGGATTTCTTCGCCAAAATCACCACCATAAGCATAATACTCGATACCCGCAGCGGTTTTTGTTTTGACAGCGTGGTCAGTCCATTCCCATACAAAACCACCTGCCAACCGATCATACTTATAGAAGATATCCCAATAATCTTTTAAATCACCAGGACCATTTCCCATGGCGTGGGAATACTCACATTGAATAAATGGTCGGGTTTCTTTTTTATTCTTTAAATAAACATTTTCAATCCATTCAATGGGTGCATACATTCTTGTATATACATTTAAGAAAGCATGTTCATAATCTTCACGATGAATATCATTAGTTGGGGAAAAATAACCCTCATAATGGATTAAGCGGGTTTGATCACGATTTAACACGTACTTAGCCATTTTTACATGGTTAATCCCATAGCCACTCTCATTTCCTAAACTCCACATGACAACACAGGGATGATTCTTGTCTCTTTCTACCATTTGAACCATACGATCCACACAAGCATCTTCAAATAATGGATTATCAGTAATAAGATTCTTGGAAAGATAAGCACCATGACTTTCTAAATCAGCTTCATCTATTACATAAAAGCCTAACTCATCACATAACTCATAAAAGCGTGGATCATTAGGGTAATGCGAGGTTCTAATCGCATTTATGTTATGTTGTTTCATGAGATATAAATCTTGTAAAATATGTTCCATCGGCGTTGTGTGACCTAATTCTGGATGGGATTCGTGCCGATTGACACCTCTAAATTTAATTGCTTGGTCATTAAATAAGAGGACACCCTTTTTAATTTCAATCTTTCTAAAACCAATTTTAATTGGTATTATCTCTTCTCCACAATAAATAAGCAATGTATAAAGGTTGGGAGTTTCCGCACTCCATAACCTAGGATTTGTGATGTTTAAATTTACTGCTTCGGGAAGTTTAAATGTCGTAAGAAGATTTTTCTTTGGATCATATAATTCGCATTTGATATGGTTTAAGTCATAATCTTCTTCCGTCATGATAGTTTCAATAGTAAGAAAACCATAACGATAATCATTACTTAATTGGGGATGCACATAAATATCTCTGATATGAGTTTGACTCCGCTTCAAGAGATATACTTCTCTAAAGATACCTGTTAACCGCCACATATCTTGGTCTTCTAAATAGCTACCATCACACCATTTGAGGACTAAAACTGCTAGGCGGTTTTTACCCGGTTTAATATATTTTTTGAGATTAAACTCACTAGTTGCATGACTTACTTGACTATAACCTACGAAGGCACCATTTAACCATACATAGAAACAAGAATCTACGCCTTCAAAAATTAAGTAAGGTAAATGATTGGTATCTTCATAAATAAATTCCCGTACATACAAACCACAGGGATTAACTGTTGGTACATAGGGAGGGTCTAAAGGGTAAGGATAATTGGCATTGGTATAGTGGGGTTTATCATAGCCGTACATTTGGATATTCCCTGGGACAAAGATCTTGTCCCATGCACTTACATCATATCCTTCTTCATAAAACATTTCTTTTAAGTTGGTTATTGAATCATAATACCTAAAATGCCAATAACCATTTAATGATTGAAAGTAGGAAGAATTCGATCTAATCCCCTTTAAGGCTTTTTCTTTATCATCATAGGGAATGTAATAGGCACGGGGGGCTTCCGTATTTGTATGTAAGATGTGTGGATTTTCATAATACCTATCATTAATAATCATACTAACCTCCATGACCTGGAATTATCAACTGTATCGTATCACAAGTTTATGTTTTAGTAAATATTTTAGGCAATAATACTTTTGTTAAAAATATTTTACTTAAAGTTTATCCTATATTAAAAAAGATAGAAAACAACATCATTTAGTATTTAAAATCATTGAAATATTATTATAATATTGATATATATACCGATTTATCATTATTATCAGTATCTAATATGAATGGGGGTTAATATGGATAATAATCATAAAACAGAAATTATGACTAATACTACAGAAGTGTTGGATACACAAAAATCTCCCATTAGTGTTCCTTCAATATCATATATTGGTTGTGTGATTAGAGGAACTAAGTCAACATATGAAATTGTAAAGAGTTAAGTGCCAGGGCTGGGGGTGAAGCGGACCTTTATCTTTGTAAAAGAATTGAGAGTACAGTAGATGAATTATTAGTAGCTAAAATTTATCGTGAGATTACGATTAACATTAATGACCGCAAACGAATTATAGACTTTTTAATTAATATCGACTTAGCCACTACTAATATCATGCCACTGATTGATTATGGAACAGTTGATAATCGCCATTTTGATATTTATCCGTATTTCTCTGATGGTGATTTAACACAACATGGAGCATTTACTTTTGAACAGTTAAAAAAAGAAATTATTCCCTCACTTAATGAAACATTAAAAATTATTCATCAAGCGGGGATAATTCATCGTGATATAGTTATTAAAATTAATTAAAGTGATAAAGAATATTAAAGAATTTTAATAAAAATAATTGATATTTAAATAAATATATTGATATAATAATCTTAAAAGGAGATGATTATAATGAAATCTAAATAAGTATTAGAATTATTGCAAATAACAAGACCTACTCTTACAAAATACGTT
>JAAYWZ010000188.1 GCA_012516175.1 Bacilli bacterium | reverse complement strand
TTAGATGAAGTATTTAGTAAATATAAACCAACTATCGTTTTCCATGCAGCAGCACATAAGCATGTACCTCTAATGGAAGTAAGTCCGAAAGAAGCAATTAAGAATAATATCTTTGGGACATATAATACCGCTAAGAAAGCTGATGAATATAATGTTAAGAAGTTTGTCTTAATTTCAAGTGATAAAGCAGTAAATCCAACAAATATCATGGGTGCTACTAAACGTTTTGCGGAAATGATAATTCAAGCATTTAATAGTGAGAGTAAAACCCAATATGCAGCAGTTCGATTTGGTAATGTCTTAGGTAGTAATGGTTCTGTAATACCACTATTCAAGAAACAAATAAAAGAAGGCGGACCTGTTACTGTTACTCATAAAGATATCGTTAGATACTTTATGACAATACCTGAAGCTGTCCAATTAGTACTTCAAGCTGGAGCTTTTGCGAATGGTGGAGAAATATTCGTGTTAGATATGGGGGAACCAGTTAAGATTGTTGAGTTGGCAGAAAAACTCATTAGATTAAGTGGTTTTGAACCTTATACAGATATCAAGATTGAGTTCACTGGATTAAGACCAGGAGAAAAACTGTATGAAGAACTCTTGGTTAAAGAAGAAGGTTTAATTGGTACGAGAAACCAAAAGATTTTTGTGAGTTATGTTAATGGTATAAGCATCGATCAAATCAAGCTTAATCTTGATGAAATGAAACAATTACTTGATAATGAAGAAGTTGTAATTCAAGATGTATTTGGTAAATACGTTAAATCTTACCATAGAGAAAAATGTTAAGTTTCTTTTTGATATTTTAAGTGGAAGGAAGCATTATTAGATGAAAAAGAAAATATATTTGTCTTCACCACATATGAGTGATGAAGGATATGAACAAGAATATATTAAAGAGGCTTTTGAAACAAATAGGATTGCTCATCTATGTCATCATGTTAATGAATTTGAAAAAGAGATTGCTTCATATGTGGGTTCTAAACATGCTGCTGCTTTATCATCAGGTACTGCTGCAATTCATCTTGCATTAAAAGCAGTAGGTGTTGGCAAAGATGATATAGTATTTTGTTCTGATTTAACATTTGCTGCAACATGTAATCCAATTATATATCAAAATGCAATTCCAGTATTTATTGATAGCGACGAAGAGACATTTAACATGAATCCAAAAGCATTGGAAAAAGCATTTGAGAAATATCCAAATGTAAAAGCTGTTATAGTAGTAAATTTATATGGGCAATCAGCTGATATGGATCCAATCGTAGAATTATGTAATAAATATAATGTTCCTCTAATAGAAGATGCAGCTGAAAGCTTAGGTGCAACTTATAAAGGAAAAATGAGTGGGACATTTGGTAAAATCGGCTGTTATTCATTTAATGGAAATAAAATAATTACTACTTCTGGTGGAGGTATGTTAGTTTCTAATGATGAAGACTTAGTCAAAAAAGTTAGATTTTGGTCTACTCAAGCTCGTGATAATGCACGTCATTATCAACATTCAGAATTAGGATATAATTATCGAATGTCAAATGTTTGTGCTGCTATTGGTAGGGGGCAAATGAAAGTATTAAATCAAAGAATTAGCAAGAAAGAAGAAATATTTAATATGTATAAAGAAGGTTTTAAAGATATCCCTGATTTATATATGATGAATATTCCCAAATATGGTAAGCCTAATTATTGGTTAAGTATATTATTAACTAAACCTGAATCAAAAGTAAATGCGTTGGATATTATTATAGAACTA
>JAAYWZ010000187.1 GCA_012516175.1 Bacilli bacterium | reverse complement strand
GATGAAATTTAAGAGAAGTGCCTTAGTAATATTTCAATTAACTTATATGATTATGAGAATCATATATATTTTTCTCATGAAATGAACATTAAAGATTATGATTTAGAACTTCTTGAAAGTATGGGAGTAAGAGGGTATAGCACTATAGAAGCATTTAAACAACTTTTTCCTACTAATATTATTGTTACTCTTATAGCGCTAATTGTCTTCTACATTATCCTCTTTATATTCGTTTTGTCATTCTTTAAATACGTATTAAAAAAACGGAAAGATAGGAGAAAATAAGTCATAGTGTAAAGTTAAATTTCTTAGTTATATGAGAAATAGTGGGTTATGCGAAAATTATCAAAAATTATAAAATCCGTAAACGATTACACGATTGTAAACGCTTTATTGCTATGCTATATTATTTACATAAGACATGAAAAAATAAGGAGGAAAATGATGAAAAAGTTTTTTATAGTTTTTTTAGTTTTCACTTCCCTTGTTTTATTAGTTTCATGTACAGGAAAGAAAAAAGTTACAGCTAAATTTGCTGACGATTTAGTATGGAACGAGAAAAAAGGGGAGTATGAGTTTGAAAAAGGTGCAGAGTTAACATTATGGACAGATAATGAAGCTTTTGCAGAAAAAGTTAAAGCATTATGGAAAGCTAAATATCCAGATGTTCCATTAAAATGGGAAAATGTAGGTTCTGTTGATGTTGCAGAAAAATTAAAATTAGACGGACCTGCAGGTTTAGGTGGGGATGTTTTCTTTATTCCACACAACAGTATCGTTGACCTTCGTGAAACAGGGTTATTATTTGAATTCCATGATAGAGATGCTCAATACATCAAAAATATAATGTTAGAATCTTCTTATACCGTAACACTATATAATGGCAAGATGTATGCGGCACCATCTTCTGTGGAAAACATCGCTTTAGTATACAATAAGCAAATCTTAGCTGCTATACCAGCATGCGAAACTACACATCCAAATGGACAAAATGCGGAAAATCTATTAAAACAAGTTGAAGGCGAAAAGATTTATCTAGAAGATTTATTAAAATGTGTAGCAGAAAGAGGTAACAAATTACCAAATGATATTCCTTATGTAGCTGATCGTTTTGAAGAAGTAACTAATGGTGTAATTAGTGAAGTTGAAAATAAACATACATTACTTGCATGGCAATTATATGATGCTTATCATAACTATCCATTCTTAACAAAATATGGATACAGAGTATTTGGACCAACTAACAACGACCCAACCAAGTTCAATATTACCGATGATACTGTTAAGAGATCAATTACTGATTTCACAGGAACTTGGTATGGAAATAAAGATGGATCACAATTATTCCCAGGATTAGCAAAAATTGATGATATGGGTTGGGACCAATCAGTCGCAAGATTCCAAAAAGGTCAAGTTGCGATGACTTTCACTGGTCCATGGGCAATCAGTGATATCATCAATAATTACTTCCCTAAATGGCTTGAAGAAGGAAAAATGGGTGTAACTTCAACCACCAAGGTTTCTGATATCTTTGGAGTTACAGCAATTCCAAAATTCAATAACAATGTTAACCCAACAACATTCTCTGGTGTTCAAGTTACTGGTATGAACATTTATACTAACTATCCAAATGCAGCGATGAACTTAATTAGATTCTTAGTTAGCGATGAAGTAATGAGAGAAGTATACTTGACATTAGGCAAAATCCCAGCCGTTGCAGATTCAAGCAAAATCCCAGGATTAAAAGATGACCCAATTAGTCAAGGCTTCCTTGAACAATCCAAGTTCTCACATGCAATGCCAGTAATCCAAGAAGGTAACTACATGTGGGATCCACTTCGTGATGTTTGGACTTATATCTTCAACGATAAGATGACAATTGAGCAAGCGCAACAAAAATCAGCTAGCGACTATCAAAAGAAATTAGAGGATGCTGGACGTAGTTAATTTAGATATAATTAAGATTAGGACATACGATGACAGGACATTAGTATGTCCTAATTCTTATGAAGCATATATGGAGTGATGTTAATATGCATAGTGTTAACAAACATAAAAAATGGTGGCAAAAAATTATTGGCGATAAGATGACGCTTTCGGGAGTATTCTCATTTTTCATCATGGGTTTAGGACAGTTCCGGAATCGTCAAATCGCGAAGGGGATCTTCTTCTTTGGTATTCAATTAATTTATGTCCTCTTTGAAATAATGACAAGTTCTTTAGTTGCTAAAGTTATTCCTGGTCAACCTAAAGCTTGGGGTTATGGCTTTTTCCGTAAAGGTCTTTGGGGGATTTATACACTAGGGGAGTCTACTGGTGGACGTTTTCGCGATAATTCAACAATGTTAATTATTGAAGGACTAATCGCAATAATGTTACTTCTCGTTTATCTCTTTTTCTGGATATACAACATCAAAGATGCGAATAATACTCACTTACGATATCTGGAAACTGGTCAAAGACAAACCTCAAAAGAATTCTTAGATGAGTTACTTGAAAAAAGTTTTGCTTATGTCATTATTGGACCAGCTTTAATTCTTTTAATGTTAATATCAATTATGCCCATTCTTTTTGGCGTTTTAATCGCATTTACTAACTATGACGCCTATCACTTAACTCCTGCCAATCTATTAGACTGGGTAGGATTTGAAAACTTTAAAAAACTATTTACTTATACAAGATGGAAAAATACTTTTATAGGCGTTACGCTTTGGACAATTAGTTGGGCAACCTTGGCTACTTTTACAACTTTCTTTGGTGGCCTTTTCTTAGCAATTATAGTCAACAATAAATATGTTTCCTTTAAGAGATTTTGGCGAACAATTTTGATTATACCCTGGGCAATACCTGGTATGATTAGTTTATTAGTATTCTCTAACTTCTTTAATCAAACATATGGACCATTAAACCAAATGTTAGGTAAGAGTATACCGTGGCTCAATGAACCAATGCATGCCCGAGCGACTTTATTAATCATTAACTTTTGGCTAGGTGTTCCGTACTTCATGATGTTAATGTCAGGTCTTTTAACTAGTTTTGATAAGACACTTTATGAAGCCGCTAAGGTAGATGGTGCAACTAATACCCAAATATTCTGGAAAATTACTTTCCCCATCCTATTAACACAAGTATTACCATTATTGGTAATGTCATTTGCCCATAATTTCAATAACTTTGGTGCTGTCTTCTTCTTAACTAATGGTGGACCAAGAAATAATAATTATGAGTATGCTGGTCATACAGATTTACTAATTTCTTGGATATATAAAATGACTGTTGATTTCAAAATGTATAACATGGCGTCAGTTATGTCTTTTGTCATTTTCTTAATCATTGGAACTATATCTGTGTTTAACTTCTCAAGAACTAAAGCATTCAAGGAGGAGTTCTAAGATGGCAGTGCAATTAAAAAGAAAGCCGAAAGAATCTACTAAAACGTATATTCTTAG
Source organism: Bacilli bacterium (assembly GCA_012516175.1). Taxonomy (GTDB): domain Bacteria; phylum Bacillota_I; class Bacilli_A; order Haloplasmatales; family Haloplasmataceae; genus JAAZCR01. The sequence continues at coordinate 6,451 of JAAYWZ010000187.1, read as the reverse complement.
ACTCCTTAGTATAATTGGTATTTACATAATTCTTATAATATTGTCAGTGGCAGTTATCTATCCAGTGATATGGATAGTTGGTTCATCATTTAACGAAGGAACATCGCTTGCAACTTCAAGGGCAATCCCCAAAAATTTCACTTTGGATAACTATATAAGACTATTCCAAAAAACAAAATATAAAACTTGGTATTTTAATACCTTGAAAATCGCTGTAGTGAACATGATTGCCTCTGTATTTTTATCAGGTACAATGGGATACGTCTTTGCCCGTTTAAAATTTGCGGGTAAGAAGTTTGGTTTAATGAGTATTCTAATCCTCCAAATGTTCCCCACTTTTATGGGCATGATTGCGATTTATGTATTATTCTTAAACTTTGGACTTCTAGATCACCCCTTAGCATTAGTTTTAATTTATGCCGTTGGACAAATTCCCTATAACACTTGGTTAATTAAAGGGTATTTAAACAATATACCAAAGTCATTAGACGAAGCTGCTTATGTAGATGGTGCGACTAAGTTTCAAACCTTCACCAGAATCATCTTACCAATTATGTCACCAATTCTTACTTTCGTCGCCATCACACAATTCATGGCACCATGGTTTGACTTTATCCTTCCCAACTACTTAATTAGTTCTGATGAAAAACGGACATTAGCCGTTGGTCTCTACCGACTTATAAATGGTCAGCAAAATAATAACTTTACGATGTTTGCGGCTGGTTCAGTTTTAGTTGCAGCACCAATCACGATTCTTTACATTTTCCTCCAAAAATTCTTAGTTGAAGGATTAACAGCCGGCGCAAACAAAGAATAAGACATCTTATTAGTTAAGGGGATATACATATGAAGAAACTGATAGTTAGTGTTTCACTTATCGTTACACTGCTGTTAGTAGGGTGTAGTTCGAATAAAATAAAACCTGTAAGTAGTCTTTATCGTAGTTTTTCCACTTGTTATAATATTTTCCCCATCGCATTTGCGGATTCAAATAACGATGGGAAGGGTGATTTGCGGGGCATTATTAATCAATTAGATTATCTAGAAGATTTAGGAATTGATTGTATTTGGTTAAATCCCATTCATCCATCAAACACATATCATAAGTATGATGTCATTGATTATTATGCAGTCGATCCTGATTTTGGAACCATAGAGGATTTTAAAGAATTGATCACAGAAACTAAGAAAAGAGATATTGCGCTTATCATTGACTTTGTTATAAATCATACAAGTTCCTCACACGAATGGTTTATGAAGAGTAAAGCAGGGGATAAAAAGTATCGGGACTATTATCGTTGGCGCTCAAAAGATGATCCTAACTATACTACATTAGAAGGTTGGGTTAAAGCGGGGGATAAGTATTACTTTGCTTCATTTTGGGATCAAATGCCTGAACTCAATTATGAAAATAAAAAAGTAAGAGAAGAAATCAAGAAAATTGCGAAATATTGGTTGGACTTAGGCGTTGCTGGTTTTCGGATTGACGCAGCCATTCACGTTTATGACCCTAGAGAATATCCTAAGGATACGGATGTTTTAGGAAAAGGCATCGATTGGTTTAAAGAATTCAATGCTTATGTTAAATCAATTAATAAGGATGCCATCATCATTTCGGAGATTTGGCGTGATACGAACACAGTGGCTAGATTTCTCCCTGGGATAGATTCGGCTTTTAACTTTGATTTAGCTGATGCCATCGTTAAGGGTGTCAAAGACCGCGATGCATCTAACATAGCAAAGGTACTTAAGACTTCCCTTGATAAGTATGCGGAAGCCCGAAGTGATTACATCGATTCCATCTTCTTAACAAATCATGATATGAATCGGGTCATGAGTACCTTAAATGAAAACACCGAATTAGCGAAGCTCGCTGCCCATGTTCTCTTTACTTTACCTGGTGTTGTGTGGGTTTATTATGGGGAAGAGTTAGGGATGATTGGTGAGAAACCCGATGAAAATATTCGGGAACCATTCTTATGGTATGAAGATCACAATAAGTTACCACAAACAAGATGGAAAACGATTGAAGAAAATACTAATACCCCATCATTAGAAATTCAAAAAAATGTTCCAGACTCCATGTATAATACATATAAAACACTCATTAACTTAAGGAAGACTAATGAAGCTCTTTATAAAGGTGACTATGTTCACGTTCCATCCAAGTTCTTTGTCTTGAGTTTTATAAGAGAGTACAAAGATGAAAAATTATTTGTAATTCATAACTTCAGCAAAATGGATCGAGAAATAGTTATATCAGGAAATCTTAATAGTTTATTATACTCCTCTCATTCTGAAAATACTTATGAAGGAAATACAATCTATATGAAAACATCATCAACGATGATATTTAAGATTTCAGAAAATATTATAATTACTAATTAAATGGTGAATAAATAATGGAGGGAAGAAGGATTTATAATAAGACGGGACTTAAAATAGGGATTTTTTCTGTATTTATTGTTGTTATTCTTATTATAGTTTATAGTTGTACGATGAATAAGAGTGATAATTGGATGAAAGATGCGGTCATTTATGAAGTTAATATACGGCAATACACAAAGGAAGGGACATTTAATGCCTTTAGTGAACATTTACCTCGATTAAAAGAAATGGGTGTAAATGTCTTATGGTTTATGCCCATCCATCCAATTTCTAGTACAAAAAGAATCGGCCCATTAGGTTCATATTATTCGATAAGAGATTATAAAGCAGTAAATCATGAATTTGGTACAGAAGAAGACTTTAAAAAATTAGTTGATAAAGCTCATGATATGGGATTTAAAGTTATTATGGATTGGGTAGCTAATCATACAGGTTGGGATCATCCTTGGATTAAGGAACATCCCGATTGGTATGTACGTGATGCTAAAGGTAATATTGTACATCCAGAAACCTGGGAAGATGTGGCACAACTTGATTACTCTAATAAAAAATTACGTAAAGAAATGATTAAGACCATGAAATATTGGGTAACCAAGTTTGATATCGATGGTTTTCGATGTGACTACGCTGGAGGAGTTCCTGTTGATTTTTGGGAAGAAGCGGCCCGAAAGATTAATCCGACAAAAAAATTATTCATGCTAGCTGAAGATAATGTTAAATATGAATTATTAGATAAAGCATTTCAAGCAAATTATGGTTGGGACTTATATCACTTAATGAATGATATCGCAAAGGGTAAGAAAAACGCCCAAAGCATCATATCTTATCAAAAACGTGTCGATACGCTTTATCCTAAAGGAACATATCCGATGTTATTTACTTCCAATCATGATGAAAACTCATGGAATGGCACAGAATTTGAGCGCATGGGTGAAGCGTATGAAGCCATGTCAGTATTAACATTTACTTTACCAGGTGTACCTATGATTTATTCAGGTCAAGAAGCGGGATTAAATAAACGCTTAGAATTCTTTTCGAAAGATGAAATTGATTGGTCAAACTTACTATATGAAAATCATTATAAGCAATTAATTAGTTTAAAGAAACAAAATAAGGCATTATATACTGGTAAATATGGTGGAGATATAGCATTCTTTGATACTTCTAAAAATGTCCTAGCCTTTAAACGCCAAAAAAATGATAATATCGTTATTGTCGTTATGAATTTAAGCAGTAGTCCGATCAATGAAACCATCAATTTTGGTGATAATGCTAGTAATTATATTTCCTATTTCACGGATGAACTTGTCGAATTACAAGCAAATCATTCCTTTACTTTGGATAAATGGGAATATAAAGTGTTTATTAAATTAAAGAAATAAAATATAAAAGCGTGATTATAATTAAGTTAATCACGCTTTTATGTTTATTATTACTTTATAACATCAAAGACAATTGGGGTATGCTCAACTGATAATTTACTATTATAAGTAATTGGTTGATTATTTACTAAGTTAGTATAATTCCCATTAGGAATATTTAGTTCAATTTGGTGTTTGTCATTTCCTACATTGAAAATACCATAACGAACTTTTTCTTTGTTTTCGTAGGTCATGACTATGAGTTTTAAGGGTTCATAATCCCATAAAATATTAAACTTACCTGTAGCCATAATAGAGTCTTTTTTAATTATAGCCATAGCGATAATTAAATCAACACAATTGTGTTCTTCATATGTTGACCAATCAACATCATCCTTGTCAAATAGACTTGGACGATGAATTTTATATGCTTCTTGTCCACCATAGATCATTGTTGCACCTTTGACAAAGAAAATGAAAGCTGTTAAGTTGTTGAGAATGCTTTCGTCAGGTACAAGACTTGCGATGCGTTCTTGGTCATGGTTTTCAAGAAATCTCAGTTTTACATAATTGGCGGGATAAATGGCTTCTTGATTCATAATCGCTTTTAGATAATTTTTTAATGAACCGCCTTTAATAAAATCTAAGAATTCTTCGTGGATATCATAATCATATAGAATATCAAAAGCTTGGTATACTTCTCCGTCACTATAGGCTTCAAATCCCATATCACGGAGATATTTTATGAAGGATTTATGCACACTTTCACTTAACCAAATAAAGTTAGGATTAATTTTGGCGATGCGTTTACGTGCTTCTAACCAAAAGTCTAGTGGAATTAGTGGTGCTACATCACATCTAAATCCATCTACACCCATTTTAGCGTACATTTCTAGAGTCTCGATTAAGTATTCCCATAAATCTTTACTAGAAGTAAAATCTAAATCGATGATGTCCCACCAATCGCCAACTCGATTAGCGTTTCTTCCATCACGATAGTAAAACCATTCAGGATGTTCTTTTAATAAAACTGAATCATGGGAAGTATGATTAAAGACGATATCCATCATGATTTTCATATCTTTTTCATGAACGCTTTTAATTAATTCTTTAAAGTCTTCAAACGTACCTAATTCAGGATTAATAGACCGATAGTCTTTAATCGAATAATTACTACCTAATGTACCTTTGCGATTTTTTTCTCCGACGGGGTGAATTGGTAATAAGTAGACAATATCTGTACCTAGACTTTTAATTCGGTCTAAGTCTTCAATTAATGCTTGAAATGTACCTTCTTTTGTATGGTTTCTTGTGTATACCTGATAAATTAATAAATTTCTAAGTGTTACAGATGTATCTTTAGCCATATTATTACCCCTGTAGTACTTATTATTATAATTTAATAATAACACAAACATAAGAAATATCTATATATAACTAGAGTGTAAAGCGTTTCATTTTTTTATTTGTATATTTAAAAACTAATGTTATAATAAAATTGCAGATTTATTATAGAGGGGTAGGTAATATGGCTAATATAAAAGATGTAGCTAAAAGAGCTAATGTGTCTGTTGCGACTGTCTCTAGGGTAATCAATAACAAAGGATATGTTAATGAAGAAACGAGAATGCTTGTGGAAAAAGCGATTAAAGAGTTAAATTATATACCAAATGAAGTTGCTCGATCTTTATATAAAAAGGTCTCTAAATCAATTGGTGTTATTTTCCCTCATTTGAGCAATCCATTCTATTACTATGTACTTGAAGGAATTGAAGCTTTAGCTTTTGAAAAAGGTTATAAAGTAATTATTTGTAACTCAAATGAAGATAAATCTCGCGAAGAAGAATATATAAATCAATTTATTAAATATAACATTGATGGGATTATTATTGGTTCAAATAGTAGTTTAAATGCCCGTTATATTGAACTAAACATACCTATTGTATCAATTGATCGAATAATTCATGATGATGTTCCCTCCGTAACTAGTGATAATATTACGGGAGGGTATCTTGCCTGTAAGAAATTAATTGATAATGGTTGTAAATCGATTGTTCATTTTCGGGGACCAAGTATTTTGTTAACAGTTAAGGACCGTTCGCTTGGTTTTAATAAATGCTTAGAAGAACATGACCTAACATCTTATCAAGTGGACTTGGCATTTATTAATCCCGATCGTGAAATAATTGCGAACTTTTTAAAAGAACATGAAGAAATTGATGGTATCTTTTGTGATAGTGATTTGATTGGAGCAGTAGTCTTATCGGAATTAAATCGATTAGGTCGTAAAGTTCCTGATGAAGTTCAAGTTATCGGATACGATAATAACCCCTTATGTAGTTTACTTACACCAGCCCTCACTACGATTTCACAAAATATGTTCGAAATTGGTAAGGAAGCAATGTTATCACTTCATACCATAATAGAGAAAACGGAATTAATAGATATACATAAAACCATTCCTGTGGAATTAGTAGAAAGAGAATCAACAAAAAAGTTGGTAGAATAAAAAGGTTAAAATCCGGATAATTTAATCGCATTTTACAACGAATTAATAAAAGAAGAAAGGAAAAATAATCGTTGATAGCTTATATATGCTAACACTTACTTAAATAACTTAAGTAGATGTTTTGTTATTTTATATCTCATGTAATAAATAGTTATAAACATTAGTATGGTTGTATATATATATACTTATCTGG
>JAAYWZ010000186.1 GCA_012516175.1 Bacilli bacterium | reverse complement strand
CTTCTACTCTGGATTTTGGTTATATTTAACAAGTACTTTTGTATTAGCCTTCATATCAGTAATAATATTTACATTTAGAAAAAGATTATTTGACCACTTTTCGAATTCTTTAGTGAGTAAAATAGGTGTATATTTAACGGTTACCATATTTATTGTAGGAAGTATTATTACAGGTGTTAAATATATAAATTTCCTTAAAGATTTAGACAATGTAAGAAATAGAAAATTTCTGACAATGAATGCAATTGTGATTGATTTTGCCATCGTAGGAGAAGGTAACTCACCTGAAGATCCAATCTTAGCTTATCCAATTTTTAAAGATATTGAAAGTGGAGAAGAAATAACATTATCTATAAAAGCTAAAGTAGAAAAGGGTGGAAACTATCAAATTTTATATTTAAAAAATAGTAAAATTGGAGTAGTTGTAGAATAAGATATAGACAAAGCACCTTGTTCTAACATGGTAGATATTAATTAATATTAATTAGAAGAGAAAAATCCGATTATAAAAACTCTTATAGTTGGATTTTTCTTGATATTAAAATGATTAACTATATTCATAACTCGGGTCCGTTTTATAAGGATGTCGAGACATGCTGGTATTATCTAAACAGTCGTTATTATAATCATAAGATAGGCAGGTTTATTAATGCGGATGTCAGATATTTAGAACCTGGCTTGCTAAACGGATTAAACCTTTATATTTATAGTAGGAACAATCCAGTTATGTATTCAGATTTTAATGGTAATACCTTTATTTTAGTTACATTATTACCAGGAGGTTCATTTTTAGTAGAATATGGTTCTAGCGTTGTAAGCCAAAGTATTTCATATGGTTGGGATGACATAAACTATTGGCAAGCAGGTGTTGATGGATTATTTATTCTAGGCTCAACCGCTTTGGCTGCAACTGGAGTAGGATTAGGATTATCTATTGGGTTAGGAGCAGCTATGGGGTTTGGTCAATATGCAATAGATTCTGCATTTCATGGAGAAAAGTTAACCTTAGCAGGTTCTAAAATTTATATAAGTTTTGGAGCTCTAGGTGGTTTAATTAGTGGAGCTGGAGCACGTAATTCCTCAAATATTGCAAAAATATGGTTGGAATGAGTGATGATGGTGTTACAGCTATAAGAGCAATTATAAAAGCTGCAAATAGATATGCAACGGGAGATATATCAAAACAAGGATTTCAGAGTACACTAAATATATATGCTAAAACTGCACTTAATTCTGTTCAGGCAGCGACTCCTGGAACAATGAAAATGTTTTTCATGAATAGTGCTAGAAATATTATTATATATACTCCTATTTCTAACCTTGCTCAAACTGGATTAAATTGTGCTTGTAATTATTGGAGGGAATAAAATGATTTGGTTGTTCGGTAGTGGGTTAGTAATACCTTGGATCTTCTATTTTTTTGATATGTTAGGTAACAATTTTGATGCACACTTTTCACATTGTACAAGAAATAAATTAAGAGTTAGTGATAAATCATTTTTACGAAAAATTATTCCCTTAAAGGAAGGGGAAATTATGCACCAAGGGCGTGTAATTGGTTATAGATATTTTCTATATATTAGAGCTGTTCCATTATTTGTTCAAACTGTATTAATCATAATTAGTATTCCCCTTTTCTTAATAGATGTGTTTGTATATGATTTTATGAATAACAAGGTCTTTGGGATTTTGGGATTGGTCTTAATAATAATATGGGTAATTCATACAGTAACAATTAACATCTTATCTCAAGGATTACATATTTAAGGCACAAATAATCATAAAACATTAAAAAAGGGTGTTTCTTGGCTATTAAATTAAATTTTAAGCTTGATGATTACGCAAAAAATAAGTATAAAAGGGGAAGAATTTAGATGTCTATTCTGATTTTACCTATTTAACTATATTTTAAAATAAGTGTAACCGTATCATTTATTATCCATACAATGCTTATCCCTATAGTCTAGTCTTAAGTTGAGAACCTTATCAAATGTAATATTGATTTAGTTCAGAGGTTGTTACACCGATTTTTACTCCTACTGTGGCGGTTATAATAACGGTATTAAATTCAATTACCGTTAAAAAACGTGTTCTTCAGTTCTATGAAAACAATGAGCGAGTTAGTTTTCATGTTATTTCTCCAGATCTTACTGTACCGACATAATTACTTTCCATATACCCCGTTTGAAACTGCAACTTTATGTGTGGTGCCACCCACCCTTTGTTTATAAAAAATTTTGTAGAGATTCTCTCCTCCCTCTAAACAAAAGTTATTACTAAGCCATTTTCTGGAGTTTTGACTGCTTCTTGAAGGATAAGTATCATCTAATCTTTCACATCCAGCGAACCCAATCTTGCCATTAATATTGTTGTTAATTGATTTACCAAATACATGGACCGCAAATAATAATACGAGATGACAAAGGCTACAGAAAACAGGAATTCAATTAGTAGGATTCGGTATTAGTGCAATAATATCAGCTGGATATATTGGGACTGCAGGAAATAGGGGGATTAATAATTGTAACTTTGAATATAGTTGTTATAAGAGAAATTCAAAAGAAACTCTATGAAGTGTTTGATATTGAATAGTGGAGGGTTAATATTATGAATCAATATGTAATAAGTAAATTTCATTTTATAATGAATATATTTGTAATAATATTTGTAGAATGTATTCTTCTGATAGTTATACCAAGCGATTATCTTATTATAATGACATTAATTTATATTATAGTTACGGTACTGGCTATTCAGTATTTTTATTCATGGAAATTACTTATTGACTCTAATGCAATATATAATCATTTTAAATTGTTTACAACGGAATATAAAAGAATCCATAAATGGACTGATATAGGTCGTGTAATATATAGTGAAAAAAGAAAAAAAGTTTACTTATACGATAAAAATAATAAAAGAATTCTTACAATAGGCAGAGAAATAAAGAACTTAAAAGATTTATGTATTGAGATTGAACAATCTATTCTAAATAAAAGTATACTTGATAATCAATTTCTTGACTTTATTAATGATATTAAATAAAAATTTAATATTATGTTTAATACTGGACTTAAATAGTAAGCGTACAAATTCTAATGGTAAAATCCAATATGACATTTTAATATAGATATACCTAATAAAGGTGAGTAATACGTGATATTAATATGTAAAAATGCGCATGTAATTTTTTCGTTTGCTATCATCTAAATTAATTGTAAAAATAAAAAGGGGCTGTAAAAAAATAACTTCTGAAAACTAAGGAGTTCATTACAGCTCCTTTTTTTCATGCTCAATTTTGGTGGTTTTCTCTGTTTTTATAAGGATAATTTATATCTCTAAACCATATGACCTGTGGAAAACAAAAAACGCCCATTTCTGAGCATGACAAAATAAGAGTCTTTATCAACTCTTTTTTAAAGTATTCATCATTTATTAAATTATTATTGTATTACTGTTGGTTTCTTTCTTAACTTCTTATT
>JAAYWZ010000185.1 GCA_012516175.1 Bacilli bacterium | reverse complement strand
TTCCAGTTTCTTAATGTTTGAGGAGTTTTCCCAACTAATTTAGAAAACTCATGTATAGTATAATACTTCACATTAACCACCTCTAATTGCATTATACTATACTAAATTATAAATATCAACATTAATTTATAACTTTTTATATCTTTTTGTTAACTGTTGTTTACCCCCTAGTAACCGACATTCATGAGTATTTGCTTCTTTTTCCTGTAATCTATATGATTGTAACCTCATGGAGAGGTCATCAAAATCTACTAAATGACCATCAAAATCTGGTCCATCAACACAGGCAAATTTAGTTTCATTATTAACTAGTACACGGCAACCACCACACATACCAGTACCATCTATCATAATAGGATTTAAACTAACAATAGTTTTTATATTGTATTGTTTAGTTAGTAAGGATACATATTTCATCATCAAGACAGGACCAATCGCAATAACTAAATCATAGTGATTTCCTTCTTCAATTAATCGCTTTAACATATCTGTGACTAAACCTTTTTCTTGATAAGAACCATCATCCGTACAAATATAGAGTTTATGAGTGACTTGTTTCATTTCTTCTTCAAAAAATACTAAGTCTTTGGTCCTAAAGCCCATAATGCTATGAACAGTAGCGCCATTTTGGTACAAAGTCTTCGCTTGAGGGTACGCAATTGCACAACCAACACCACCACCAATGACGCACACATTCTTGGCATCACCAAAATGCGTAGGAATTCCTAATGGCCCTACAAAATCAAGAATTTGATCTCCCGCATTGAGTGTACCTAACAGTTTTGTGGAATACCCTAGTTCCTGAAAAACAATCGTTACAGTTCCTTTTTCATTATCAAAATCAGCGATGGTTAATGGTATTCTTTCACCATACTCATCGACTCTTAAAATAATAAATTGTCCAGCTTGGGCTTTTTTCGCAATAAAAGGTGCTTTTACTTCTAGTAAGGTTATCGTTGGATTCAATTTTTCCTTACGTACAATTTCGTACATGTAATTCCCTCCTCGCATACTTCCGACAACATTATAACATGAAAAAAGCGCTTTCATAGCACTTTTTCTTAAATTTTCTTAATTTCTTCACATTTTAACAACTTTATATTAAGCAAGTTACGTATTATGATATAATTAAACTATATAGAGGGGAGGTAAATTATGGATATTAAGGATTTAATGAAACGTCTAACCCTAGAAGAAAAGGTAAGTCTATTATCAGGCAAGAATGTTTGGGAAACACAAGATATCGAAAGATTAGGTATACCCTCCATCATGATGGCTGACGGGCCTCATGGTTTACGTAAACAATATGATAAACAAGATAATTTAGGTATAAATGATAGTGTACCAGCAACCTGTTTCCCGACTGCTAGTTTAGTAGCTTGTAGTTTTGACCGGGACTTAGTTAAGAAAATGGGAGAAGCGCTAGCGGAAGAATGTAGCGAAAATGATGTTGATATTCTCTTAGGTCCAGGTATTAATATTAAACGTAGCCCTTTATGTGGTCGTAATTTTGAGTACTTCTCAGAAGATCCTTACTTAACAGGAGAACTTGCGAAGGCCTATATCACTGGCGTTCAAGAAAAGGGTGTTGGGGTATCAGTAAAGCACTACTGTTGTAACAATCAGGAAACTTTACGTTTTATCAGCAGTAGTGAAGTTGATGAAAGAGCGCTAAGAGAGATTTATCTTTATGGGTTTGAAGAAGCAGTTAAGGCTAACCCTGATACCATCATGGCTTCATATAACCGCGTTAATGGTGAGTATGTGGTTGAAAGTAAGAAGTTCTTAACTGAGATATTACGAAATGAATGGGGATATCAAGGATTAGTCGTGACCGATTGGGGTGCTTGTAACGATAGGGTAGAAGGACTTAAAAATGGTCAAGATTTAGAGATGCCGTCTAGTTTTGGGATTAATAACCGTAAAGTTCTAGATGCAGTAAGAAAAGGTGAGATAACAGAGATAGAACTTGATCAAGCAGTTGAGCGTATCCTTAATTTAGTATTTAAACATCAAAAGAAACAAGGGAAAATTCACATCGATCACCAAGAATTAGCTAAAGAAATTAGCGATAACTCTATGGTACTCTTAAAAAACGAAGGAGTATTACCTTTAAAAGATCAATCAATCGGAATAATAGGCAAGTTAGCGAGAATCCCACGTTATCAGGGTAGTGGGAGTTCGAAAATTAATCCTAAAACGCTTGAAAATGTTTATGATTGCTTAGTTAAGCAAGGGATTAATTTTAAATATGCTGATGGTTATGATTTAGATAAAGATAATGAAAATCTCATCTTAGAAGCAGTAGAAGTAGCTAAGCAAGTTGAGATTCCGATTCTTTTCATTGGTTTAACAGATGAATATGAATCAGAAGGTTATGACCGTACTACTCTTAAACTACCTAAAATGCATGATTTATTAGTCGAAAGAGTAGCTGAAGTAAATCCCAATACGGTTGTCGTCCTCTTTGGTGGTGCACCAGTCGAGATGCCTTGGATTAATAAAGTAAAGGGATTATTAAATGCTTATTTAAGTGGGGGAAGTGGTGCTTCATCAATAATCGATATTTTATTTGGACGCGTTAACCCGAGTGGAAAACTCGCTGAAACCTATCCATTAAAACTTGAAGATACACCATGTTACGAGTATTCCCCTGGTGGCAATAATGCGGTATATTATGTGGAAAGTATCTATGTTGGATATCGGTTCTACGAAAAGGCGAAAAGAGAAGTTCTCTTTCCGTTTGGTTATGGTTTAAGTTATACAACCTTTAGTTATCATGATTTACAAGTAAGTAAAACTACCTTTGATCATGACGATGATATTATCGAGGTTAGTTTTAAAATAAAGAACACTGGTAACATGTTTGGTAAAGAAGTATGCCAATTATATATTAAACCAGTAAACCCTAAGGTCTTTCGTCCAGTTAAAGAACTAAAAGGTTTTGAAAAGGTATCTTTAGATGTCTCAGAAGAAAAAGAAATTAAAATCATTCTAGATAAAAAAGCCTTTAGTTATTATGATATCAATAAAAAAGCGTGGGTTCCAGAACATGGTGAATATGAAATATGTGTAGGTTCCTCATCTGTCGATATTCATCTAACCACAACGATTAAAGTGCCAATTAATCAGGATTTACCATCACCTTATAATCAGGAACTTCTACCATCATATTATGATTTAACAAATGGTTTTAATATTGATGAGTTTAAAAAACTTGTGAAGCGAGAGTTAACACCATTAAATCGCGAAGGGGTAAGACCATACCATGCTAACTCTACAATGCGAGAAGTAAGTAAAACTCTTGCAGGAAAACTATTATTAAGCATCGCCAAGCGGGAGATTAAAAAATCCAGTAAAGATAATACTACCCGCTTAATGATGCTCAATTCCTTCTTGGATTTACCTTACCGTGGCTTATATAGTTTTGGTAAAGGGATGATAACAGAACAATTAGCAGAGGGGTTACTATTAATGATTAATGGTAAGTACATAAAAGGCTTAATAACGATGCTAAAGAAAAAGCATAAATAAAAGGATATTGGAGTGAAGTTATGAGTTACAAAGTTAGTCGAAGTGAAAAAGTATCCTATGCCATGGCAGGATTAGGACAGAATATCCTCTATGCCTTATTCTCAACTCAACTATTTTTCTTCTACACTGAAATCGCTCATATCAATCCCGTAACTGTTGGGGCGATTATGGCAATTGCGAAAGTATGGGATGCCTTTAATGATTTTATCATGGGTTATATTGTGGATAATACCCGCACTAAATGGGGGAAAATGCGTCCATATCTATTATTTACACCTTTACCCATTGCGGTTTTAACGATTCTCTTGTTTACCGCGCCTGATTTTGATTATGGTTTAAAAATTGCCTATATCATTACTACCTATATATTATGGGACATGGCTTATACTGCATGTGATATTCCTTACTGGGGCTTATCTGCTGCCCTTACTGATGATATCCAAGAAAAGAACGACATTATTTCCTTTACGAGAGTTATGACCATGGTTGGTAGTGCTATTGGTATTATTGGAGTACCAATGCTTATTGATGCTTTAGGTGCTGATAAACAAGCATTCTTTATTGGTGCTGTAGTTGTCTCAATTGTTGGCTGTGGGTTATTCTCACTATCCTTCTTTAAGACGAAAGAACGAGTCACACCACCTAAAGAAAAGATTGATTTTCTTAAGAACTTTAAACTCCTATTAAATAAACCCTTCTTATTAATCATGATTGCGTCCTTCGTTGGTTTTGCACACAACATGGCGGAAATCGTTGGTGCCCATTTTGCGACGTATAATTTGGGCGATTATGGTTACTTCTCCATCTTAGGTGGTTTACTAATGGGGGCAGTAATCATCGCGATTGCGATTACTCCTTTATTACATCGCCGCTTCTCAAAACGGACAATTTTTGTAGGTGCTAATCTCTTTGGAGTAGTCATGTATATTGTGATGTACTTTGTCGGTTACAGACAATTATGGTTAACTTGTATCTTCCTTTTCTTAAGTTCCTTATCCTTAGGATTCTTTACCGTTCTTCAAACATCAATAATTGCGGATAGCGTTGACTATGTTGAATATAAAACGGGACAACGAGCTGAAGGGGTTAGTTTTGCTGGACAAACCTTCATCACCAAATTCAGTAGCGCCTTATCAACCTTTGTGGCTGGTCTTGTTTTAGATGCGGCTGGTTTTGTCGAAGGTGAAAAGGTACAAACCGCACAAGCCCTCCATGGTATCTGGTTATTAGTAACGATTGTACCAGCAATCGCATTTTTCCTTTCAACTATTCCAATGTTGTTTTATGATATTACTAAAGAAAAACAACAAGAGTTTGTTAATGAAATAAAAATACGTAAAGAAGGGATGATTAATGAAGAAGACTTGGTATAAAGAAGGTGTAGTGTACCAAATTTATCCCCGAAGTTTCAAGGATAGTAATGGGGATGGTATTGGTGATTTACGCGGTATCATCGAAAAATTGGATTATATTAAAGAATTAGGCGTCGATATTGTCTGGATTTGTCCTGTTTATAAATCACCAATGGTCGATAATGGTTACGACATCAGTGATTATCGCAATATCAATCCTGAATTTGGTACTTTAGAAGATTGGAAAGAATTAATTAACGGGTTACATGAAAGAGGCATTAAACTGGTAATGGATCTTGTAGTAAACCATACTAGTAATGAACACCCTTGGTTTCTAGAAAGCAAGAAGAGTAAAGATAATCCTTATCGAGACTATTATATTTGGCGGGAAGGTAAGGGAAAGAAAGCGCCCAATAACTGGTCTAGTTTCTTTACAGGTAGTGCTTGGGAATATGATGAAGTAACAGGCGAATACTATCTCCACCTCTTTAGTAAGGAACAACCCGACCTAAATTGGGATAATCCGAAAGTTCGCGAAGAAGTAAAAAAGATTGCCCAATACTGGTTAGATCTAGGTGTTGATGGTTTTAGGTGCGATGTAATTAATATTATTTCTAAAGATTGTGAGTTTCCAAATGGACGTTTTAGAATTGGAATTACAGGTTGTGAACACTACATCAATGGACCTCATGTGCATGAATACTTACAAGAGTTAAACAGGGATGTATTTTCTAAATATGATTGTTTCACTGTAGGAGAAACCGTCTTTACTAGTGCTGATGAAGCACTCAAATACGTGAGTGAAGAGCGAAATGAATTGAGCATGATTTTCCATTTCGATCACATGTTTGTAGATAATATCTATAAATGGTTCCTCCGTCCCTTTAAATTAAGAAAATTAAAGAGAATTCTTTCCCGCTGGCAATATACCATTAATGGTAAAGGGTGGAATAGTTTATATTTAGAAAACCATGATCAACCCCGGATTGTATCACGTTGGGGTGATGATCAAGAATATCGCTTGGAAAGTGCTAAAATGTTGGCTACAATGATGTTTTTCCAACAAGGGACACCTTATATCTACCAAGGTCAAGAAATTGGCATGACAAACGCTTATTTCAAGGATTTAAGTCAATATCGCGATATTGAATCCTTAAATATCTACAAGATTGGTAGAAAATATTTGAAATTAAGCCATAATCGCATGATGAAGAAACTTCAAAAGATGAGTCGGGATAATGCCCGTACACCCATGCAGTGGGATGATAGTGAGAATGCTGGATTTACAACTGGTACTCCATGGATTGAAGTGAATCAGAATTACCTCGATGTTAATGTTAAACAAGCCCAAAAAGACCCTAACTCCATCTTAAATTACTATAAAAAGCTTATTAAACTACGTAAGGAACATGAAATCATCGTTTATGGAGACTATCAAGAGCTATATCCTAATCATAAACATCTCTATGTTTATGAAAGGAATTTAGATAACCAAAAACTCATTGTGATAACTAGTTTTTCAAAGAAACCAGTAAAATTTACAGTACCTAAAAATCTAAAATATACTAAAAGTTAGTTATTATTATCAAATTATGCTGACGCTAGTAGTAATATCGAAACATTTATCACGAGACCATTTGAGGCAAGAGTATATCTCTTAAACTTAGAGTAAGATGAAAACAAAAAGCTTTATCTATTTACTGATAAGCTACCTAGTAGGAATACTAGGTAGTTACTTATGTTTTCTTGAATTAAATAAACACTTTGATATTCTACTAGCGACACTTTTAGCAGATATTATTTGTACCATCATAATCTTTATATTTAGTGTTATTGCGAATAATTCAAGTATCTATGACCCTTATTGGAGCGTGATACCACCTTTTATCATCCTGTTATGGATGATTAAAACAAAGAATAATTCATTACCTGAACAAATCATTTTTGGTGTATATCTTTTCTGGTCACTGCGATTAACGCTTAATTGTCTTTTCAATTGGAAAGGATTAAAACATGAGGATTGGCGTTATCGATCATTTAGAGAAAAAACTGGTAAATATTACTGGTTTGTAAGTTTTTTAGGGATTCATCTCTTTCCCACTCTCATTGTCTTTTTAGGGATGATGCCAATACTCATCGGTTTTACATATAAAGAGGGTTTTCAACCCTATATATTTATCTTTGGTGTATATGTGGGGATTTGTAGTATAATCATCGCTATCGTAGCTGACCTGGCGCTTTATAAGCATCGTCATTCAGATAAAGTTCATACATCGAT
Source organism: Bacilli bacterium (assembly GCA_012516175.1). Taxonomy (GTDB): domain Bacteria; phylum Bacillota_I; class Bacilli_A; order Haloplasmatales; family Haloplasmataceae; genus JAAZCR01. The sequence continues at coordinate 1,307 of JAAYWZ010000185.1, read as the reverse complement.
TAGATCAGGAATCTGGAAATATTCACGACATCCTAACTATTTAGGAGAAATTATCTTTTGGTTAAGTAATTATCTTATGGGACTAGCTTATAATATTAATAAATTCTATACTATTATTGGGTTTATCACGGTAGTATTATTATTTAACCTTTTTTCAATACCCACGATTGAAAAGCGTTTACTCCAAAGAAAGACCGATTATCATGAAATTATGAGTAATATACCCCGCTTATTACCAATAAAATTCAACTCACGCAAAAAAAGAGATTGAAAAAGTATGAGAATCTTTATATAATGTATCTATGAGTTAAAGGAGTGAATGAATTATGAAAAGCATCATTACCTACAAAGAAGTAAAAAACTACTATGCTCGCACTTTCTTATTACTACCATTTATCCAAGCGATTATTTTTGGGGCTGTATTATTTTTAGTTTATTTAGGTATTTACTCATTATTAGGTTTATTGGTAGTAGTGAATTATACAACGCTCTATATTGGTTTAATATTAGGGTTTGTCGAAGGACTATCTACTGTTATTGTTTATGCATCGTTAAATAAAAAGAAGAATACCTATTATTCCAATCTAGAACGTAAAGGTAAAACAGATTTCTTTATCCCTGTTATTTTCCATCAAGGTGCTCTACAAAACTTTCATGGAGTATTAATAATCTCAAAAGAAAATGTTGAATATCGCCTTTATCAACTCTTTGACAAATCACTTCGTTTTACGTATCCAACCAATGAAGTTAAACTAGAAATCGTAAGACGAAAGAAAAATATATTAAAAACCATCTTAACTTTATCAGCATATGAAAATATTTTAGTACTAACAACTAAAGATGGTAAATATGAATTTATTATACCTTGCTTAAAAGACGCAACACATCGTTTAGAAACACACAAAGTATTAGCATAAGGTTATAATGAATTAAATGGCTGTACTAATCAATGGTTCAGCCATTTTTTTATGCATATTATGAGGATAATGCGATTGTAAATAATGATAATAATATAAAGAGTATACGCAATGATTTCAAGAAACTAGTTAAAATATACAATAAATCTATTGAGAAGTACAAACCTAATTTTAAGTACGCAAGATCAATATAAAGTTAGAGATAATACTAATAAGCTTTTTTAGACTATATGTTAATTACAACTAAAGAATTATAGTCCTGCATAAAGACTTATTCTGAAGAGGTAAACAACAGTTAACAAAAAGTTATAAAAAGTTATAAATTAATGTTGATATTTATAATTTAGTATAGTATAATGCAATTAGAGGTGGTTAATGTGAAGTATTATA
>JAAYWZ010000184.1 GCA_012516175.1 Bacilli bacterium | reverse complement strand
TGTTTTAATGGATCATGCACTTCAACTTTATATTCCCTTTCATTGTTTCACCTCGTACGGAGTTTCAATCCTTGTTTTAATGGATCATGCACTTCAACAGCCAGATTTCAGATTCTCTTTATATAGTTATTATATCACAAATAAATGCTGATGTTAAGTTTTGTCGAAAACTTTTCTAATGCTATCTTTAGTATACATATTTTCATTGTTTTTATACCAATAACACAATAAATTTTTCAATTATATCTAATATAATCTCACTTTCGCTGATTTTTCTCAATAATTTTCCGATAACCAATATTGTTCTATTAACTGGAGTTGTAAAAACAACTCCAGTTAATTTAATTATCTTAACAATATCTCTATTCACTTATTATCTCTTTAACAGTCCCAAATCCCCTTGATACTGATTTACCTATACCTAAATAATTCGGAATATTAAAGTTTATCTTAAATTCACCTTTAAATCCTATCATTAATACATTTTTAAACTTTACTTCACATTCATATACATTTAACCAACATTTAAGGTCTTGTTTAACAGTGTAACCTAAACCTTTACACATTGAAAGAATATTTCCTATTAATGATTTCTTTAATAACTCTTCTCTTTCAATTTGGTTACTAGTTAGGTATCTTTTATAATTATTTTCATTTAATGCTAGCCATGGGGTAATAAACTCATAATGCTTATAATCTGTGATATCACCAATAGGAACATCCTTTTTAATAATCTCTTGTGAATCAATAGGAATTCTCAAATCATCTATGATAATCTCTTCATTATCTAAACCAATATTAACTACTAACATTGCCCCTTCATTGATACCAATGATAATAGGATTTCCTTCAATAACTTTATATTGTACTTTTGGATAGCTAAACAACACCTTATCCCCTATATGATTGTGAAGTAAAAAATGGTCATATTTATTCGCAATATAACCTCGTAGTTTAGCTGATTCACGTTGTTTAAGTTTTACTCCATTCATCATTAATAAAGCATACTTGATATCCATTTTGTATTATAATCTCCTAATCCCTGTCTTATCATCATAATACTCTCTGGGAACTAATTTAACTCCATCTATTATTTCTTTATATTTAATATTTGCTAGGTCATTTTTTGGTACTGCTACCTTATAATTATTTAATCTAATCCAACTATTATAAACATCTAAAAGGCAGCAGTCTAACCAACTAGCTCATAAAGCTACCTTCGTTACTTGTGCAATTAAATTATTGTGCATAATTTATGGCATGAACAAAAGTTGAACTTGTTTCCACAAAAAATAAGTTATAATCGATAATATAAGTGTCAATTTGATTTTTATTATCTAATTTTAATGGGCTATACACTATAACGCCCGTTAATATGTTGTCACACATAAGATTACTGATATAATAAGTTTATTTTAATAATAATAGTCATGTCAAGTACATAATCAAATGTAATGACAATTTTTTTATTTGCACATTTACTAATGAAATACATAATGACTTCTATAATAATTATTATTAAACTATCTTTTTAATTTGAAAATGTTAAAGCATTAATTATTAACTTTTACATATCAATAAATAATATATATAACTAATGTTCAAAAATCTTAATAACCAATAGTTGGTAATATTTAGTGGGTAAAAACTAATATTATTTAATAAATTATGGTACAATATACTTATTAGAGACTATGAAATAGAAAGGCAGGTGCACCGCTTAAGCGGTGAGGTCGTGAGAGATAGAATCTTAGAGTTAATGCAAAATCCCAATTATAAACGCATGACAGTTAGCGAAATCGCCGAAGTATTAGGTTATAATGACAGTGCTTCTTTTAAAGAACTTGCGAAGACCATCGTTAGTTTAGAAGAAGAGTATTATATTTATCGTGATAAACAAGACCGTTATGATTTAATTGAACGTTTTGGTTTTAAACCTGGCGTAATCCAAATAACAAAAAAGGGATTTGGATTTGTCACACTATTACATGAAGATACCGATGATATTTATATACCTAAGAATGACTTAAATGGTGCTATGAATCAAGACACTGTCCTAGTAGTAATTCATAAGGGCACTTCTGGAGCTAGTCCAGAAGGAGAAATTTATAAAGTAGTTAAAAGGGGAAGTCATCATTTAATTGGTATCTATTATGAACATAATAATGTGGGTTATCTGAAGACAGATGATCAACATTTCCATGCTCAAGTAATGATTAATAAGAATAATGCTAGGGGTGCGATGCCTAATCATGTTGTAAAGGTAGAAATCATTAAGTACTTATCAGATAACCTTGTTGAAGGTAAAGTATCGGAGATTCTAGGTCATAAAAATGACCCAGGTATTGACATCCTTGCAGTTGCCCATAAATATAATTTACGGACAACCTTCCCTGAAGAAGTAATGAACCATGCTGCCATGATTAATGATGTAGTCACAGATGCTGATTTAGTCGGTCGTCGTGATTTAAGGAATGAAATTATCGTTACTATCGATGGTGAAGATGCGAAAGACTTAGACGATGCAGTTACAGTAAGAAAACTAGATAATGGGAATTACTTATTAGGTGTACATATTGCGGATGTATCTTATTATGTAAAAGAGAATGACCCCATCGATATCGAAGCATTTAAACGTGGTACCAGCGTATATTTAGTCGACCGCGTTATTCCCATGATTCCTCATCGGTTATCAAATGGTATATGTTCCTTAAATCCCCATGTTGACCGTTTAGTTATCTCTTGTGAAATGGAAATAAATACTGATGGGGAAGTAGTTAAATATGAAATCTTCCCAGCAGTTATTAATTCCAAAGCTCGTATGACTTATACTAATGTCAATAAGATTCTTGTTGATAATGATGAAGATGTCAAGAAAGAGTATGAAGAATTAGTACCTCTTTTTCAGGTAATGGCTGAATTATTCCATATACTAAATAATAAACGGAAAAAACGGGGGGCTATTAACTTCGATAGTCCCGAAGCGAAAATTATCGTTGATGAAAAAGGTAAACCATTAGAAGTTCAATTAAGAACACGCGATATTGCGGAACAAATCATAGAAGAATTCATGCTCTGTGCTAATGAAACTGTCGCTGAGCATTTCCATTGGTTGAATTACCCCTTCCTTTATCGCGTCCATGAGGACCCTAATCCAGATAAGATTAAACGCTTCTTCCGATTATGTGAAGCTTTAGGATATAAGATTAAAGGTAAAGAAAATGTCGTTCATCCTAAAGCCTTCCAAGAACTTCTTGAATTAGTTGCCAACACCAAAGAAGAGGCAGTTATCAATACCATGCTTATAAGGTCAATGGCGAAAGCCCGCTACTCTGAACAAAGTTTAGGCCATTACGGTTTAGCAACAGAATACTATACCCATTTCACTTCACCAATTCGGAGATATCCCGATACCATCGTCCATCGCTTAATAAGAGAATTCTTATTTGAATCAAAATGCGATGAAGAAAACTTTGCGAAATATGCAGGATTGTTACGGGATATCGCTGAGCAAACCTCACGGTGTGAACGGATAGCGGAGGATTGTGAGCGGGAAGTCGAAGCAATGAAAAAAGCTGAATATATGGAAGAACATATTAATGAAGAGTTTGATGGCATAATTAGTTCTGTCACTAACTGGGGTCTCTATGTTGAATTACCGAACTCGATTGAAGGCTTAGTTCATGTATTAGATATGACTGATGATTATTATAATTTTGATGAAAGAACTATGTCATTGATTGGTGAACGCACTAAGAGAATTTATCGTTTAGGTGATGAAGTAAGAGTACGGGTTATTGGTGCTAGTAAAGAAACCCGTGAAATTGATTTTGAAATCGTTGGTATTAAAGGAAGAAAACGGAAGAAAACTGTTGTGGAGATCGATGACAAACCACAAAATGGTAAAAGAAAGCATAAAAGTAAGAAAGGGAAGAAAGTAAATAAGAAGTAAAGGATGAATTAAGATGGAGAAAGAAAAGTTCAGTTATTTACGCCTGTTTTTGAAATTCTTTAAAATCGGGCTCTTTACCTTTGGTGGGGGATATGCGATGCTTCCCCTTATAGAAAGGGATATTATTCAGAGTAACTGGATTGAAAAAGAAGATGTTACTGATTTAGTCGCGATTAGCCAATCAATACCAGGGGCTATTGCCATCAACATGGCATTATTAGTTGGGCATCGCATAGGAAAGAAAAAAGGTGCAATTGTCGCAACTTTAGGATGTATTATGCCAAGTTTTCTTGTTATCTTAATTATCGCCATGGCTTTAAGCAACTTCCAAGATTATGTAATAGTCCAACGCGCTTTTACAGGCATTCTTTCCTGTGTTGTCGCCTTAATTCTAATCGCAGCGTTTAAGTTTGCCAAAATTGCGATTATGGATATTCCCACTTTATTAATAACAATCATAACTATCATTGTATTAGTGAGTAGTAAGTTAATTACGATAAACTCTACCCTTTCAAGTTTACTTCCTGTCCTATTAATTATTGCTGGTGGTTTAGTAGGTTTATTATTCTACTATGTCTATCCCAAGAAGGTTAGGGAAGTTATGAAACGGGGGAGTAAGAAATGATTATTAAACTCCTCCGCTTACTGTATGCTTTTATGAAGATAGCCCTCTTTAACTTTGGTGGGGGCTATGTTATGATTTCCCTAATTGAAAATGAAGTAGTAGGACCTAGTGGATTTGGGATTACCCCTACCGAGTTTGCGAATATCATCGCAGTAAGTGAGATGACACCCGGTCCAATATCCATCAATACCGCTACATATGTTGGATTTAAAATTGCTGGTGTATTAGGTTCTTTGGTCGCAACACTCGCTATTCCGATTCCTTCCTTCTTTATTGTTGTGTTCTTATCACCAATTCTTGCTAAGTATAAAGACCATCCATTGAATAAAATGATCTTTTATGGTTTACGGGCAGTCGTTGTAGGGTTAATCTTTAATGCGGCGATTATCCTCTTAAAAACACCGTTCTTTGCTTATGATGATGCGAAGAATCTAGTATATAGTAACTTGCAATTATTTAAGGATTTTAATTTACCATTCAATTTAAATTTACTTAATTTTGGTAGTATTGGTATCTTTATTGTTAGTTTAGTTTTAATCTTGAAATATAAGATTAATCCCATAT
>JAAYWZ010000183.1 GCA_012516175.1 Bacilli bacterium | reverse complement strand
TAATTATGAAATTGTTGATACTTTATATTTAGGTAAAGAAATCCCTAATTATACTGGTTCACGGAAATATGGTTATGGTTTTTATAATATAAGTCGTGATCTAGAAGCAATTGATAAGTTTCAAAAGTTCTTATTAAAATATCCATATCCGTTAGTCGCTCATAATTTTCGATTTGATCGGGGTTTCTTGGTACATTACAAGTGGATTCCCGAGAATTACCCCTTTTATTGTTCCATTGATGCATTAAAGCATTCGCGAATTCGTTTTTCTAGTTATTCACTTAATAATTTAGTTAAACAACTAAACATCGCAAGTAATACTACTCATACTGCCATGGATGACATTTTAAATCTATATAAAATACTAAAGAAATTACGACCCCATGTTTGGAGACCTGTTAATCGCTAAACTCTACTTTCCATGCATAGACAGTGCCATAACGCTTTCCTAAAGGTCCTAAACAAGTAAAGCAGCGGTTATTGTACGTAAAGTTATTTGGTGTAATGATACGGTTATCGCTAAAATGACCAAGTTGGCTATGCAGATATAATTCTTTCCATGGATGGATTTTATAATCTTCATCGGGATTAGAACCATCAGTTATTATTAAACCACCATTAACGATTTTGGTGAGAATTTTGGGAAGCAATTCTTTACCTAACCAGTAAATCCAACTACCACTTCCGGCGATACTATCACCACGATAAAAGAACACTGAAATATTATTCAGTTTTTCTAACACTTTAATAGCATCAGTTTGATGCCAATTGATAGTTAGATATTTATTATTAACATCTATAATTATTTGATAGAGTTTAGGATTAAGATATCCCTGTTTAATTATCTTTGAACTTGCTAAGAGACTTTCTTTTGGTATTGATGGTAGAGTAAAGGGGATAAGATCCGCAAAATGAAACTCTCTTATAGTATCAGCAAAGAGTTCAATTGGTTCAATTATATCTAAACCTGTGCAGGGGTAAAAGAGAATTCCTTGAGGTATACTAATAGGGTAATAATCTTTAAAAAACTTCATTTTATCACCTACAATATAAAGTTCAGCACATTTTGTCTGAATTTGACGATTATTTACATCTTGAGTCGATAAAATTGTCACAAGCCTTTTTTTCTGGTAAAATATTCCTAACCAATGAATACATGCTTTGAGGAGGTTTATTATGGCAAAAGAATTGCCTATTCGTAGCGAAATTCCAGTAGAAAAAACATGGCGCTTAGAAGATATCTTTGCGACTGATGATTTATGGCGGGAAGAGTATAATAAGTTAAAAAATGAAATTCCTAATTTAACTAAATATCAGGGTAGATTAGGTGAAAGTGCTCAAACACTTTATGAACTCTTACAATTAAATGATGATCTAGGTATGCGTTTAGGTAAAATTCACGCATATGCGCATATGCGCTATGATCAAGATACAACCAATTCATTTTATCAAGGGATGTTTCAAGAGACCCAATCAATTGTCACACAATACTTTAGTGCTATAAGTTTCATCACCCCTGAGATTCTTAAAGTTGGGGAAGAAAAAATAAATGAGTTCTTTAATGCTTTACCTGAATTAGGGTTATACCGTAAAGCCTTAGATGATATCTTACGGCGTCGACCCCATACATTAAGTGAAAATGAAGAAAACCTTTTAGCTCTAGCTAGTGATGTTTTAAATGCGAGTTCAACTACTTTTGGCATGTTAAATAATGCGGATTTAAGATTCCCCACAATTGTTGATGAGAACGGGGAAGAAGTAGCTTTAACACATGGTCGTTATATCCGTTTTATGGAATCAAAAGACCGTAGGGTAAGAAAAGAAGCTTTCCAAGCTTTATATAAAACATATGGTAATTTCAAGAATACCTTTGCGTCAACTTTATCAACTACTGTTAAGTCGCATAACTTTTTAGCTCAAGTAAAGAATTTCCAATCAGCACGCCAAATGGCGCTCTTTGAAAACAATATACCTGAATCCGTCTATGATAATTTAGTTGAAGCAATAAATGAAAATCTCCATCTCTTACATCGATATATTAAGTTACGTAAAAAACTTCTTAATCTAGATGAATTACACATGTACGATATTTACACACCACTCGTCCAAGATGTCGATATGGAAGTTACTTATGAAGAAGCCCAAGAACTAGTACTTAAAGGACTAGCACCAATGGGTGAAGAATACTTAAGCATCCTTAAAGAAGGCTTTGCGAACCGTTGGATTGACGTGGAAGAAAACCAAGGTAAACGCAGTGGTGCATACTCTTCAGGTAGTTATGGCACTAATCCATATATTCTCCTAAACTGGCAAAATAATATGGATAATGCCTTCACTTTAGCTCATGAATTAGGTCACTCAGTGCATAGTTATTATACCAGAAAATATCAACCCTATGTTTATGGTGATTATTCCATTTTCGTCGCTGAAGTTGCATCAACATGTAACGAAGCACTATTAAACGATTATTTATTAAGAACGATTAATGATAAGAAAGAAAAACTCTATATTATCAATAACTATTTAGACGGCTTTCGTGGGACAGTCTTTAGACAAACAATGTTTGCGGAATTTGAACACTTAATCCATATTAAGGCTCAAGAAGGCTTACCTTTAACAGCTGATACTTTAACAGAAATCTATTATAAACTCAACCAAAAATATTATGGTGAAGATATCGTTCATGATCCTGAAATAGGTTTAGAATGGGCACGAATTCCTCACTTCTATTATAACTATTATGTTTACCAATATGCGACGGGCTTCTCCGCTGCAAGTGCACTCGCTAATCAAATTTTAACTGAAGGTAAAGAAGCAGTTGATAGATATATTGGTTTCCTAAAAGCAGGAAGCAGCGATTATCCAATTGAAGTACTTAAAAAAGCTGGTGTCGATATGACAACCAAGGAACCAATTTATCAAGCATTAAAGATGTTTGAACATATGCTTGATGAAATGGAACGTTTATTAAATGAATAAGTTAATGAAATAGGATAGTTTTTACACTATCCTATTTATTATCTAAATATTTATTAATTACTTCTATAGGTTGTGGTTTACTTAATAGATAACCTTGATATTCATAACTACCTAATGAACGTAAGTAAGCAAGTTGTTCCTCGTTTTCTACTCCTTCATAGATGATTTTAAATCCGAAGAGATTTGATAAGTTTATAATCATCTTAATTATCTCTGTATCAAACATATTATGGGGTAGAGCATCAATAAAAGTTTTATCTATTTTCAAATAATCAAACGCAAATTCTTTAATATAGGTAAGAGAAGAGTAACCCTTACCAAAGTCATCGATATGGATCTTCACTTTACGTTTTCTTAATTCATCGATAATAAATTTAGTTTGTTTTATATTCTTTAAGGCCATATTCTCGGTTATTTCAATACTTAAATACTCACAATCAATATTGAATTCATCGATAATACTATTAAAGGTATCAAGAAAGTTAGTACTAGTAAAAAACTGAGGGGAGATGTTAACTGATATATTATAAGGTGTTCGACCTTCATCAATCCATGATTTGATTTGTGCACAAACTTTTCTTAAGACAATGATATCAATCTTACTGATTATGCCGATTTCTTCCGCTAAGGGAACAAACTCATTAGGTAGGACTAAACCATGTTTAGGATGATTCCACCGTACTAAAGCTTCTAAACCAGTGACTTGATTATTGATAGTATTAGCTTTAATTTGGTAATACACCGTAAACTCGTTATATTTAACAGCATTCTTAAGTTCATGGATAAGATTAAAGCGAACATCAAAGGCTGTTTCAAGCGTGCGATCGAAGAAGGAATAATGGTTTTTTCCGCCTTTCTTCGCTTCATACATGGCGATATCCGCTTTTTTAATTAATGTATGTAAGGTTACACCATTATCGGGATAAAAGGAGATACCAATACTACAAGAAACAATAACTTCGCGATTATTAGCTATATATGGTTCATTAATATAGGCAAGAATGTGCTTAGCGACACTTTCAATATCATCTAAATTATGATAGATAATTAAAAACTCATCGCCGGAAAGGTGTATGACGATATCTTCAGGACCAACTGATTCTTTTAACCTTTTAGCGATGAGAGCTAGGACCTCATCACCAACGGAGTGACCAAAGTAATCATTGATTAGTTTAAAATCATCAAGGTCAATAAATAATAAAGCGAAACGTTTGTGATAACTCATAAAATAATTAAACTCTTTACGGCCAACCGTAAAGAGGTAATTGCGATTGGGTAAATTAGTTTGGAGGTTATAATAAGCCATATTTAATAAATAATCATTCATTTGGTAGAAATAATATATTAGTAAAATCATTCCAATGATTAAAAGAACATAATTGCTTATTAGTAAGATTTCTTGCGGAATGGAGTCAAAGGACTTAAATAAAGTAAATGAGAAGATGATATCGCCAAGTGTAATTAATGATAAACCTAGGATTAACTTATAATTCTTAATATTAAGTGATATCAAGTAACAATCGACGATAAAAATAGTCTGGATACCGGTAAAATAGTAATTATTTATGTCAAAATTAACTTTGTTGATATAGAGGATTAAATGAATTGTGACTAACACTAAAGACATGAATAACGTTGTAGTAACGATGGTAGCTTTGCTGATTTTTCTCATAGTGATACTCCTTTTAGTTCGACAAAATCCATGTTAATTCTAATTGTATCCCAATGAAGGATATTTGTAAATTAATTATCATAAAAATCAGCGATTATCTTTTCATAATTCAACTTTAATGTTATAATT
>JAAYWZ010000182.1 GCA_012516175.1 Bacilli bacterium | reverse complement strand
CCCTTCCTTAGTTGAACATAATATAATCCGTTCTAGTAAACATTCAGGTTTCTGCGTTGGATGTTTACCATATCTTTTTTCATACATTTGAACTGAAGGTAAGTTCCAAACATCATGCATTTCATCATTATTAATTGCATATATGTAATCATAATCAAAATAATGCTTTTTACCTTTTTTAGCCCAAATGATGAAATGCATGATGTTTGGAACTTACCTTCAGTTCAAATGTATGAAAAAAGATATGGTAAACATCCAACGCAGAAACCTGAATGTTTACTAGAACGGATTATATTATGTTCAACTAAGGAAGGGGATTTGATACTTGATCCATTTATGGGGAGTGGGACAACTTGTGTAGTAGCAAATAGGTTGAACAGGAAGTATATTGGGATAGAGAAAGATCTAGCATATTTTGAGTATGCGAAAAAAAGATTACGTAACGATTGATCTAGTCCATTAATTTATATTAAGTTTTAAATATATAATTAAATATTAATAGAGAAACCACGTTTTATGTATTGTAATAATTATTAAGAGTAGGGTATTCAGTTTTTTGATTGCATTATATTTAGAACCTCTCATATACATTTTATTATTCAAATTGAGTTGCATTAAAATACAGTACAGTTACGCTTGTGTGACACTATAGATAGTACTTCATTATTATTAGGAGATAAATGCATATGGATACATTGAATAATAGGATAGAGGTGAAGTATATGATTCGTAAGCGTCAAATCTAGCACAGGTTGACATAAAACAAACTCCACCAATAGGTGGAGTCTGTTCTATTTCGGTTCTATAATTTTTGATATTACTATTTGGTAACATCACTTATAAATATATCTTGTTCTTTAGGTGTAAAACTTCCTATAAATAAATCATTTAAATAGAATTCTACTTCTTCATTGGCTAAATAGACTGGATAAATGTGTTCATTTCTACTCTCAATAGGGATATGACTTTCCTGACCATTATAATCTTTATATACTAAGGTATAATCTACACTTGTTCTATTGTTGAAATACAGGTAGTATGTTTGGTTTATATAATAGAAGCGAATATCTAGACGGGGTATTTGTTGGAAATCAAATTCAGGTCTAAAATTAATATCATTGATTTTATTGCTGGTAAAGAAATCACTGAGTTTATATGTTACTGGATATCTTAACGCAATGAGGAACTGTTCAAGTAGTTTCTTAACTTCTTCTGGTTGCTCTTCTAATGGTTTGCCAGGGATAAACCCTTGTAGTTGTTTAATATCATATTTTTCTGATATCACGAAATTACCAGTACTGGTATCACGATTCGCAACGAAAATATATACTTTATTAACCTCGGGGATGTCTAAATCACTTGCTGATTTTTGTGATGCTGAAGTAATGTTGTAATGTGTGACATATTCATATTCTTTAGTTTTTCCTTTTAAATCATAAACTGATCTAATCTGATATGTATAAGTTGATACATTTGAATTATCATATGCTTTTTGTTTAGACACAATCTCACCGATAAAAACATTTTCTGAGTAGGAGACATTGACACCTTCCATAAGCGTAATATTTTCTGTTTTTTTCGGTGCTGATTTATTGAGTCTACCAGTAATTTGTGGGATAGCTATAACTGCTATTATTAATAAAACCGCAAGGTATCCACTTAACGCAAAGGTAGCCTTTAAGAATAAATTCTTCCGTTTCTTCGGTAAATGGTCATAAATGATATCAATACTTCTGTTTATTTCTTGTTCAGTGGGATATTCGATTTTAAGATTTCGTAATGTCTTCATTATGATCACCCACTTTCAATTTAGCTTGGAGGAGTTTAATACCTTGATAAAGATAATATTTTACATTAGATAAATTCATATTTAATATCTCACTAATTTCATTTAAACTACATTCAGCATAAAAACGAAGTCGAATAACTGCTGAATGAGTTTGTGGTAAACTATTGACAGTCTCGTTTAATCTTGTAATCTCTTCATCCTTAATCATTTCTTCTAAAACACTTAAGTCTTCACTCTTCATATCATATTCTTCAAATACTAGTTTTTGTCTTTGTTTAAACTGCTTAGATCTATACATATCTATTAAATAATTATTCGCTATACTATATAAATAAGTTCTAAAAGTTCCCTTTTTAGGATTATAGTTTTTCATACCTAAAAAGACCTTTATAAAAATTTCTTGGGTTATGTCTAAACATTCATCTTTATCGAGAACTTGCTTATATACGAAGCCATAGATTTCGTTATAATAGAGTTTGATTAACTCATTAAAGGCGCGTTCATCGTTATCTTTAATGATACGTTTGATTAACGCATTCACATCCTCCATAATAATACTCCTCACTAATAATTACGTATTTTAGCGACAAAAGTCAGATTAATTTGATGTTAACATATTCTAAATGTAAGTCAAGACCTAACATTATTTACATTCATGATTTTACCATGTACAATGAGAGTGATAAATAAGGGATGATAAGATGCGAATTCGATACGTATTATTATTAATTTTAGTTACTATGTTAATGAATAGTTGTAAACACTCTACTAACTTATCAGCATCTATTCCTACAAATACAAATACTAATACAACTACGATAACTACTCCAAATGATGCATATCTACATACCAACTTCCTTGATGCTTAGTACTTGAATAATCTTAGTGAAACGATTTATGGTGAAGAATCATCTGAATTCATCGTTTATATTTATAGTCCTTATTGTTCACATTGCCAGAGTGTAATGAGTAGTGAAACTTATCAGAGATTCATTACATATCCACCACTTAGATTATATAAAATAAATGTACTTGATTTAACTGATAATAATAAAGACTTTCTTAAGACATTTAATATTACGGGAGTACCATTAATGCTTAGAGTAAAAAGGATTAATCAGGGGGTATATGAGGTTGAGCAATATTCGGGTTCAATTAATTGTCTAAATTTATTAAATTCTTATTTAAATAATGAAAATCACTGACAAAATGAGTATGCTAAATTGTTTAATTTATAGCTATGGAGGAAATCCATGTTTAGCACCAAACGCCTTGAAAGAGCCATGAAACTATTCAAATCAGGTGATAAAACCGCCTTTGAAACGATATACAATGAAACACATCGCTTAGTCTTCTATATCATCTATCCTATTGTGAAGGATTATAGTAAAACAGAAGACATCATGCAAGATGTGTTTTTAGCCATTTATGAAAAAATAGATCTATATAAGGAAGATATTTCGCCCAAAGCCTGGATTTGCGCAATTGCACGAAATCTTGCGATTAACAAGTATCAACAAGAAAAAAAACAAAATCTAGTTGATATAGATAAGCTACCAGAGTTTGAGGTTAAAGAAAATGAAGATACACCATTAATAGATTTAGCGAAAGATCTTTTATCAGAGGAAGAGTTTCTCATTGTCATGTTATGCGTATGCGAAGGATATAAACGACGTGAAGTCGCCCAATTACTTAACTTATCAACGAGTGGTGTTACTTGGAAACTCCACCAAGCTTTAGATAAGTTAAGAAAAGCGATGACTGGAGGTGACAATAGTGAACATTAAAAGACAATTAAAAAAAGAAAGTAAAATTATAATCCCAAATGTTAAGAATAGGGTTCTTAGTAAATTAGGAATCGAAGAAAAAGTAGAAAAGCGAAGATTTAATTTTTATTATGCTTATGGATTAATCGCCTTAGTATTAGTAGTTGGTTTATTATTCATCTTACAGCCAACTACTGTGAAGAGTAATTCTATCATCACTGTTGATATTAACCCCAGTATCGAATTAGAAGTTAATAAAAAGAACACCGTGATAGGTGTTCGTCCGTTAAATCTCGATGGGGCATATCTTCTTGAGCAAGGATTATCATTAGAAAATAAACATATTGAAGAAGCAATTGAAGAACTAATCGAATATGCTTGTGCATTAAATTACCTAGATGATGAAGGGACAGTCATAATTGAAACAATCAATGATAACGAGAAACAAGAAAATACTCTAAAAAGACTACTTCAAGATCGATTTAAAAACAATCCTAATATTCTTGTTTCTTTAGATGATGAAGAAGTACAAAGACTCGCTAAAGAATACAAAGTCACTGTGGGAAAGATGAAAGTAATTAAAAAGATATGTGAACGTACTTCTTGCAATATTAAGGAGCTCAGTAAAAGATCTATCAAGGAACTTAACTTAATGGCTCACGAAATTGATGAGGTAAAGTTAAATGAGTTTCGTAATGAATATAAGTATAAAATAGATCAACTTAGAAATAAACGTGAGGAAGCCTTAAAGTAATATCAAAAACGTTATAATG
>JAAYWZ010000181.1 GCA_012516175.1 Bacilli bacterium | reverse complement strand
GTACATATGTGATTAAGAAAAGCATCTATCGATATATTTCTTTCTTTATGTATGATTATCCTGTAACCCTTACTCTAAAAAACTTCAAATATGAATTAAATGAATACTTACTAAAGAATCAAGATACTTTATGTATTAGTAATGAATTAATTGGTGATTCAGGAACAGTAAGTTTTTCTAATGGAAGCTTACTTATTGTCGAAAGTAAGGACTAATAATCATAACTTATTCCCTTGTTTCATAATATATAACATAGAGAGTGAAATTAAGGGGGTTATCTTATGCGCTTTTATAGTATTAAACTACCCAAATTCTTATCAGCGATTGTGCGATTCTTTTTGAGGATCTTTAAACGGGAAAAATAAACAATATTCGCTTTAGATAAATAATAATGCCAATTTTTACTGATAATGATAATAGGTGATTGTGATGAAGATTGTGTTCAGTAAAATTGGCATTATTATTGTTTATGGGAAATCTAAAGAAAAATGCCGTTTATTAGAAGAACGTTTAAAGAGTGAAGGATACTTATTAGAGGTAGTAAATTATGGTGAAAAAAGCGAAATGCTTGCGAATTTTTCCGAAAAGTATCATAATATTAAAGCGAAATCACAAGATGTAATTGTCATTTGTTTAAAACGCCAATTTATAAAGTATGTTAAAAGTTATAATATCAAAGGTATAGTGACCCTGGATAATAAACTAAGAAGATTAAAAGATTATTTGAAGCTAAACTGTGCGATTATTATTAATCAGTTACTTAAGTCGAAGAAGAAGGTAAGCAAGCATTATTTAAATCTCAATAATAAAGAAAAAAGACTACTAATATTTAAGCGTAGTCTTCATATAGATAAAATATGTGATTATTTAACAGATAATGTTAAGTATATAGAATGTTTATAATATACTTAACTTTTTTTCTAAGTTATACGCGAACAACTTTACCGGATTTTAATGCGCGAGCTGATACGTATACTCGTTTAGGTTTTCCATCTACTAAAATTCGTACTTTTTGTAAGTTGGCTTTATACTTTCTTTTAGTAGCGTTCATAGCGTGGGAACGATTGTTACCAGAATTTGTTCTACGACCTGTGATAACACAGACTCTAGCCATAAATACAACCTCCTTCATAGGTATATTATACCGCAATTGACTATCTTAATTTATCATATATTGGCTTTTTTTTCAAGATTTTTAAACATTTATTATAAGAAAAGTACGAAAATGATTAAAAGTGATGTAAAAATGAGTTGTAAACTATTACGTTTTATAGTAAAATTTAATAGACAAATTAGAAGTGTCTGTGCAAGACTTTAAGGAGGCTTTTAGTATGAGTATCCATATTGAAAGTGATTATGGCCGAATCGACATCTCAACCGATGCCATAGCGCAAATCGCCGGAACAGCCGCAACTCAATGTTACGGTGTTGTGGGAATGGCGTCTAATAATCAATTAAAAGATGGATTAGCCGTTATCTTACGTCGGGAAAATTATGCAAAAGGTGTACAAATTCGTAGTGAAAATGATATGATAGATATCGATTTATTTGTTGTATTAGGATATGGTGTTAAAATATCAGAAGTATCTTTAGAAATTCAAAAGAAAGTTCGTTATGATGTTGAACAACATTTTGGTAAGAAAGTAAGAAGTGTGAATGTCTACGTACAGGGAGTACGCGTCATTGATGAAAATTAGGAGGTAGTTTGGATGTCAACTTTTAAAATTGACGGCTCATTATTCAAACAAATGATCATCAATGGAGCCGTTAATCTTGAAAATAACGCTGATAGAGTCGATCAACTAAATGTTTTCCCTGTACCCGACGGTGATACTGGGACGAACATGAAACTTACTTTTAATTCAGGCGCTAAAGAAATCGCTAATCTTGATAGTAATTCAGTATCAGAAATCGCAAAGAAACTATCACGCGGACTATTAATGGGTGCACGGGGTAACTCTGGAGTTATCTTATCACAGTTATTTCGTGGCTTTGCGATGGGTGTTGAAGGCTATGATGTCATTGACACAGTAGTCTTCGCCAAAGCTTTGAAAAAAGGTGTCGAAACTGCTTATAAAGCTGTTATGAAGCCTGTTGAAGGAACAATTTTAACTGTTTCACGGGAATCAGCTGAAGAAGCTAGTCTCATCGCGAAACCAGAGTTATCATTTGAAGTTTTAATGAGCCGATTAGTTCAAGAAGCTAAGCGGTCGCTAAACCGTACACCAAATTTATTACCTGTATTAAAAGAAGTTGGCGTCGTCGATTCAGGTGGGGCAGGGTTAGTAGTTCTATATGAAGGCTTTGAAAAAGCAATTTTAGGTGAAAAATTAACCCTAGATGTAAGTAAACAAAAATCAACAGAAACTGCACAAGCTGCATTTAAAACCGAAGAAATCTTATTTACATATTGTACAGAATTTATTTTACAATTAGATAAAGAAAAAACGAGAGTTAATCCTTTTACTGAACAACGACTATCCAATTACCTCTTATCAATTGGCGATTCCTTGGTCGTTGTTCAAGATGATGATATCGTTAAGGTTCATGTACATACGAATGAACCTGGTAGTGCGTTGAACTTCGCCCAAAAATATGGGGAATTTTTGAAGTTAAAGATTGAAAATATGAAGGAACAACATAGTACCATCGTGAATGACGGGCACAGTGTTGAAACAGTAAAGGAAGTAGAAAAAGAGAAGAAAGAGTATGGTATTATCGCAGTATGTTCAGGTGAAGGCTTAGCCAATATCTTTAAAGAGATGGGTTGCGATTATATCATTTCTGGTGGACAAACTATGAATCCTTCAACGGAAGATTTCATTCAAGCCATTAAGACGGTAAATGCGAAGAATGTGATTATCTTCCCCAATAATAGTAATATCATCATGGCTGCAAATCAAGCTGCAAGTGTAACTGAAGGGATAGAAGTACGGGTCGTACCAACAAAAACTATTCCTCAAGGTTATTCATCATTGTTAATTTTTAACCCCACAGTTGATCTTGAAACCAATTTTCAAGCGATGCTTTCGCAAATGAAAGAGGTTAAGAGTGGCCAAGTTACTTATGCAGTACGTGATACTCAATATAATGGTCTCAAAATTAAGAAAAACGATTATATGGGTATCTTTGAAAAGAGCATCGTAACCGCTAATCCTAGTCGGTTAGAAACGACTTTAAAACTTCTAGACGAAATCATCGATGAAGATACGGAAATTGTAACCATCTTCTATGGTGAGGATGTCGATGAAGAAGAAGTTGAAAAGATTAGCGAATACATTGATGAAAACTATAAAGATATTGAATTAGAAATTTTAGAGGGTAATCAACCTGTTTATTCATATATCATCGCTGTTGAATAAAAGGAGAGGAGAGTATCGACACTAATTTTAGAGATTAGTGTCGATATTTTTTTTACACAAAAATATTATTTCTAATTG
>JAAYWZ010000180.1 GCA_012516175.1 Bacilli bacterium | reverse complement strand
TGATACTAGTGTCTCAGGTAAAGTTGATGTGGTCTTTGAAATCCAAGATGTAAATTACCGCATCATTGCAAGACAAAAGGTTACTATCCATGTTGGTACATACTTCATCGATATTAAATATTATTATAGAGTAATCGTTGGTACGGATTTCTCAGTTGATTCGCTTGAAGCAGTCGTTTATGATTATCAAGGCAATGTAGTTGATATTGCTAGTTTGGGATACACCTTAATCATCGAAACTCCTTATGATACTAGTGCTCCTTACAAAGAATTATTAACAATCCAGTTATTAGATGAAACTGAACAAGTAGTTGCGAACGCATTTGCTACATTAGAAGTTGTTAACCACTTTTATGTTGATATGCTTGACATGATCTACATTCAAGATCGTTACAGTTCACCACTTATATTAATAAATTTTATCCATGATAATGTCAAAAATGAATCTTACAAAATTTTTGACTTCATTATTCAAGTCGAAGGCTATTATGATTTTAACAAATCAGGTTTATATCAATTAACGTTCCATCTCTATACTAAGAATCAAGAGTATATCTGTAGTTTCGAAAAAACAATTGTTGTCCTTGATCGAGATTATCAAATCCCTGATGGTATCCATGTAAAAGTAGCCGATGAAGGTTATATTGTGATCGATAATACAGTTACTTCTATCGATTTCAATGAACATATCATTGGTATCTTTGATGGAAATGGTAATGAAATAGTAAGTGACCTTTATAAACTTGAAATTAGAGATTCATATATAAATTATGGTCAGCCAGGAATTTATAGTGTAATGGTTAACTTATATTATTATGGTGAACCTGGTAATCCGTTAGATGAAATTTGGTTTAGGATATTTATCACTGATGGTTCAACTATAGAAATGAGCGATGATTTAACAATTGATATCAATGATTTCTATTACAAAAATACCGCAGGATTAATCAAGTCAGTAATAGCACCAAATGGTGATGAATTACCTTTATCTGAGTTAACTGTGTTAATTGATTATAAATACCCAATTAAGATAGGAACACAGAAAGTCGTTATCTATGTTAGGAATTACTATTATGATATTATTACCGCAAAAATCATTGATTTGGATATCACCCAAGCAGGAACAATCACATTTATTGATGACTTAACAATTGACCTCTTTGATGAAGATATTGATTTAACACAATTTATTGATGAAGTAAAGCTAAATGGTATACCATTTAATGATTATCAAGTAATATTGGAATACTGTATCAATTTCAATATTTCAGGCTCTTACGAAATTACATATCAAGTATTTAATCTCAATGGTGAGATTATCGCTCTTGAACAAATAGATGTCTTTGTGGGTGAGTACTACATAAAGCTTAATCCAGTATACTGGATTAATTATGGCTTACCATTCACTATTGATGATCTTAATGCACAAGTCTATGATAAAGATGGCAATATCGTTGACCTAACAGAATTAGGTTTAGTTCTAGAATTTGAAACACCTGTCGATATCTATGGAGATTATTACCAATCTATTGGTATAATAATTAGAGATGGAAGCAAAATCGTCGCACGGAATACAACAGAATTTAATGTATTAAAACTATATGATGTAAGTATAGATCAATACGTCATTTTAGGTAGTAATGTTGACCCTATAGATTTAGTTAGATATGTTTATGACTATAGAACAGGTCGTTATCTAGAAAAATATGACTATATACTTAGTGTCTCAGGTGAGTATGACTTTAATACTGAAGGTGTGTATTATCTGATTTATGCTTTCTCAGATTTGAACGGAAAACTACTATTTACCTACAAAGTACCCATAATCGTCATTCCAGAAGATTTTGAAATCCCCTACCAAATCTATGTAAAGTTTAAGTTTTTCAATCATATAATAATCGATAATACGATAACAAAAATTAATTTTCAAGACCATATAAACGAAATACGGGATCAATACTATAACATTCTTAATCCAGATTACTTTATGTTCGTAATCGATTGGTCTGATCTCGAATATGGGGTTCCTGGTGAATACAGTGCGTTAATTTTTGGTTATTTTATTGGTGAACCTTATAATATTATCTATTCGAAGCACGTTAAAATCATCGTCACCGAAGGATATGAAGCAATAGCTGCTTCTAACTTAACATTCACTATGCCAGAATTCACCGGCTCAGAATATAAGAATGTCATAGTTGAATTAAAGTATAATGACACAATCATTCCGCAAGAAGCATATTATATAACATATACCCCACTTGATAAAGGTTGGGTTGAAGTTGGACATAATACAGTGCTTTTCCTAGTCTACGATACATCCTATAGTAATATTCTTGCTGCTTTAGTACTTGATGTTGAAATAATCCATGTCGACTAAACTATCCTTACTTATATGATAAAACTAAGGGGTTGTCATAACAGATAAATTATGACAACCCCTTATTTTAATCATTATTAGGTTTTTGTTTTACTTCCTTCAAAATCTCATGGACAATTAAGAGGATAGCTCCGAAAGTAATGGACATGTCTGCCAGATTGAGAACACCAGTCCGTAGATTCCCAATCCCAAAATTGAGAAAATCCGTAACTTTTCCATCATTAAAGATTCGGTCTTGGATATTCGCTATCCCACCAGCAGCAATTGATACAATATAAGCAATGGTAAATTTATCTTGTTCTTTAATTAGACAATATATAATTCCACCAATACAAGCTAGTAGCGGTAAAATGATAAAAATAATTAATTTGACAAAGGGAGGAAAGTTACTTCCTGCACCTAGAAAAGCCCCTTCATTTTCCACATAAGTTAACACAACAAGCTCTCCTAATAAGGAGTAATATTTACCTTGAAGATATTTGATAGCTAAAAATTTCGTAATCCGGTCTAATAAATAATTAATACTAAAGACTAGAATGATAAATGTTAGTTGTTTAGTATATTTCATGGTAACTTCCTTTCTTTGCCATAATCAACAAAATAATAACATAGATTTCATAAAAACTCCACCCTTAATTATTTGAAAACATTGAATTATTTATTTAAATTGCTTATAATCTACTTATCTAACAACATTTAAATTAGAAATGAGGTACATGTAATGAATTATCTAGATATTGAAGATATCTTCACCATACCTTATCGTTCTAAAAGCCTAAAAACCTTACTCCAACAAACACGTAGAGATGATCTTCATTTAGTTTATTTGCTTGTGAATAATCGGTTTGATAATCTTACAAAAGCAGAGTTAATTGATTATATCCTAGCTAATTATGAAACACTTATGGAACAATTCTTTATCTCTTTTACAAGTGAAATATGGAAATTCATTGATATATTAATAAAAATGAACGGCGAATGGACAATCACCGATGAAGATCCCATTGATTATATTATCTTACTACATATGTATTTAATTGCCTTCCCTGTCTTAAAGAGTAACGAACCAACTATCATTTTACCTAAAGAAACATTAGCTTACTTAAAGCAATTAGATCTAAGCAAATATGAACCTTTTATAAAAATAAATGATACTATAATCACTTATATACGTGGTTTATTAGAATATTATGGTTATTACGATTATTCAATTCTGCAAAAATATCTTAAAGAATATGAAAACATTGACTTCAATCTTGACGATTATTTTCCTCTAATAACTAATGATAGTCTTATTTATGGCTATTGTTTTGATGATAATTGCTTCTATTTACCTAATGTCGAAGATAATCCTAACTTTTTTGAAACACGAAAGCAACTCCAGAATATCGATTACTATCATTTATCTAAGCAGGATATCGTCAACTCGCACAGCATTACAAAAGAAGAAGAAGACTTAGCAGCATTCTTATATATAAACCTTGACCTAGAAGATTATGTAGTTGCGAGCACAATAATCGCTATTAAAGAAAGTATTCAAAAAGATTTATCTATAAAAGAGATCTTGGATTCTGTAGATTATCTCGAACTTTCGATGTATGAATTAAAACAACTCGAAAAACTTGTCTCAAATTTAGTTAATAATACACGCATCTGGTCTTTAAAAGGATATACGAAAAATGAAATCAAAATGCCAAAAATGATACGTTTTCCTAAATCTCTAAAGAAAGAGTAAAACCCGCAAAACTGCGGGTTTTATTGTTTCCATTAGATAAAATATGAAAATACTTCATTCCCATAAAATAACCCTTTATGGGTAAGCCTTATATTATCACTTATTTCAATAAATCCATGCTTTTTTAAGATTGTAAACTCTTCTTGAAAATAAGTCATTACATCAACTTGATAACGTTCATTAATTTCTGAGATATTAACACCATCGATTAATCTTAAACCTAAAAGTAAGGCTTCTTTAATGATATCAGCTTTTGTAAGCTCATCCTTATGCGCGATAGGGTGTTCTTTTTTACTTACTTTTTCGAGATAACGGATTACTCGGTCTTCATTATAATATCTTACATTATCTATATAACCACTTGCACCCATTCCAAATCCATAGTAATGTTGATTTTTCCAATAAACTTTGTTATGCTTTGATTCATAACCTGGATAGGCAAAGTTACTAATCTCATAATGATGATAATGTTTTCTCATAGTGGTTATAACTTCCTCATACATTGCAGCTTCTAATTCATTATCAACTAAAGAGAGTTTTCCTTCCCTAACCCAGTGATCAAAAATGGTTTTTTCTTCTAGGATAAGTGAATAATAAGAAATATGGGGAACATCAAGCACAAGAAGAGTGGCTAAATCAGTTTTTAGCATCTCCATAGTTTGCAAAGGAAGCGCAAATATCAAGTCAATACTAATATTATTAAACCCTTCTTGTTTAAGTAGTTTTACCGCATTTAACACCATATCTCGATTATGCTTGCGATTTAAGAGTTTTAAGAGTTTATCATTAAAGGTTTGAACACCTAAACTGACACGATTAATACCTAATCTCTTAAACCATTGTAATTTTTCGATTGAAATATGTTCAGGGTTACATTCGATGGTGAACTCATAGTCAGTTGAAAAGGTAAATTTCTTAATTGTACTATGTAATATTTCAAACTGTTCATCATTTAGAATACTTGGAGTCCCCCCACCTAAGTACAAGGTATCAATTATCTTAGGTAGTTCATACATTTCAATTTCTTTTTTAAGAGCATGTAAATATGTAGATATTTCTTCTATTTTTCCTACCTTCTTAGGAAAATCACAATAGAAACATATGCGTTCACAAAATGGTATATGTATATATATCGATGTCATATTTGCACTATGCGACTCGCTTTTCTCGTTTCTTTACTCTTAGTAATAACCACAGTATTAATAAGATGAAGTAACCGACTAAAAAGGCTACTGTTAGATACTCATATACAACTTGTTTTGTTGTATAAGCAACAATCGGAAGACTTAAGACGGCCATCATTGGGATGCCGATAGGTGTTGCGATTGCACTACCTAAGACAATCGCATTATCACTAGTATCAGTTTCTAAGTTAGGATCCACACCACGTAGTAAGGCAATACCAGTAGCTGCCACACCTGTTAACATACCAAACATGGCGAGGATATAGTGGACTGGGTTAGTCTTAAAGACACGAACACCTAGAAAATGACAGAAGATAATCGTGATAATTGTACCAACCACAATTAAGAGAATCAGTGGCAAGAGGTATTTCTTAATCATATCAACTCTGATTGCCATAATGGAAGCAGTAATCATCACATTGACCGCAAAACTTGATATATTGTTCATCATATAATCATTAATTAACACATTAGCACGATGACCACGTTTATCTAAGAAACGAAGAAATCCTCTTAGTCCCATCGCAATAAAGATACCAAAGAGGAAGGCAAATCCTAGGATTAAATCGCTAATTGTCTTACCTACTTTACCTAATGGTAACATGATATTATAGAAAACGTAACTCACGATAAATGTTAAGAGTAAAACAATCGAAATCCACACAACTTGGACAAGTAAATTATCAAAGAAATTAATCTCTTTGGGAGAAGTAAAACTTACATCTGCGGTTTGGAGACCTTTTAATTCTCTTAGTTTTACAGGTTGTAACTTGTATTTACGAATATAGTAGTTTAATAAAACAACACCGATGATACCACCAACGATAAGTCCTGCGGCAGCTAATGTGAGCCCAAATTGTTGGATATAACCTATTTCCGTCTGTTTATCCCAGGAATGACCAATGGACCCAGCGAGACCAGCTCCTTGTCCAAACGCTAGTGGTAATAATAAGCCTAAGCCACTAAAGTATTTCTTGCCAAATAGTGCTAAACTATAGAGAACAGCTAAACCAATAATCCCTTGAATTACATAACCACTAACAATAAAGATACCGCAATCTAATGAAGTCCTATTTTGTTTTAGTTCGCGTTCTGTTAATGTTAATGCTACAAAACCAATAATCATGAAATAAAATAGGATTGACTCATAGAATTCATATTCATATTGTAAACCTAACGGTATCGCTAGATTACCGATATTTATTTTCACACTTCCTAATACCCCAGGCCCAAAAATTAGTCCTAAAAACCCAGCTAATAATGAAGTTGGAAATACAATTGATTTAAAGATACCAAGTTTTTCCTTTAAGAGTTTCGCAATAAACATAAAAACGAAAACATACACAAACATCAGTACAAAATGCCAATCAGCACGCATTATTTTTTCCTCCTCATTAAATCAATGACTTCTCTTATATAAACTATACTCGCATTATTATGCAGGAATGGTTCAATTACCATCTCATACCGTGTTTTTTCTACATAGAAGATTAGGGTGTTCTTGAATGTTATACTAGGTTCTGAGATTTTACTAAAATCTAACTCAATAATCTCATCAGGATATTCAATCTTGACCTTATCCTGCTCAATAATCATGTTTCCTAAGCGTTTCTTCTTATTACCAAATTCATCTACTTGCTTTATGCGGACATCGTAAAGCGAAATTGGATCTAAGCAGTTTGTTTCGAGATATTTATGGAGGAAATCCATTTGATAATGGTGCCAATCAACCAAATTATCAAAGGGGAATTCTCCTTCAATGAAACCATACTGATTAACTCTCCCCTTTTTGCCACACGCTTTACATTTAAACTCATCAATTTGCGACATAAATGTATGAATTCGCTCACACTTTGGACAGACAAAGATTAACCTTTCGATATATTCAGCACGATCTATTCCTTTAAGTGGTGTCATGACTTCACGTTGGTATTCATAATCATTATGATAGAGTTCTTGTTTCAAGACATCGAGGATTTCATTAGTACTCATGCGCTCTATATCTTCTTCTGTAAGAATCTTCTCAATATAAACATCGACTCTCCCTTTATATATGTGCTTACCCCAACGGGGACTTGACATATATGCACCCTTTAACTTTTGGGAGTAGACTCTTATCCCCAGCATTTTAATCAGTTTCGCAGTTGAACTAATTAGTTCATCAGTTTCTCCATGCCAAGTTCTACCACCTTCAGGGTATAATCCCACCGCATTACCAGCCTTTACTTCATCTAATAAGCGTCTAATTGTACTTATATCACTTGAACGTTTTCTTATGGGTATTACTCTTGCGAGTTTAAAGAAAAATTTTTTTATCCAATTATCAAGATTCGCATCAGCAGCGACAAACTTTACTAGAGGTTTTACATAGACTAGGGATATGATTGGGTCAAATGCCGTAACATGATTTCCTGTAATGAAAAATGGTCCCTTATCATCCTGTGCTTCATTTACCACTAGGTTAATATTAAGTTTTGATTTTAAAAACCATTTAACAGGTTTTCGTAGCACCTGAAAACCGTAATATGTAAAATCTTTACCTTTTAACTTTAATTTACGCAAATTATCATCCCCTCTTGTGAAGCCAATCTTCTACCTGCTTCATAATGATATCAGCAGATACATTTTCAAGATTAAACCAATTAACAGGTAACTTATTGCGAAAATAAGTGAGTTGACGCTTAGCGTAACGGCGGGTATTCTTTTTTATCTCGTTAATAACCTCTACTAAAGTTTTCTTCCCTTCAAAGTAATCATAGAACTCTTTATAACCAATCGCATTAACTTTGATGCCTTTTTGATATAAGGAATAGACTTCTTCAGGTAAATTATCTTGCATCATTTGGTCAACACGTTTATTTATCCTATCATACAACTGTTTGCGCTCCATATCAAGTCCAATGATAAATACATCATATAATAATTCATGTTTTTGTAAAGCTAAGAGTTCAGTCTTAGTCTTATTAAGATGCGCATGGATTTCTAAAGCTCGTAAAATCCGACGGCGATTATTTGGATGGGTTTTACTTGCTTCATCAGGATCAATATTCATCAAGAGTTGATGTAACTCCTCATTTGAAATCTCATTATAAATGGAAGTATACTCATCATTTCTACCTGGGTCTTCAAAGCGAAAATCATATAAGGCTGCTTGAATATATAAACCAGTTCCTCCAACAATAATTGGTAAGTTACCACGATTAGTTATTTCTTTAATTTTTTGACGCACAAGCTTTTGAAAATCAGCAACAGAAAAACTTTCCGTAGGTTCCAATATATCAAGTAAATGATGGGGAATCCCTTCCATCTCTTCAGGCTTTATTTTAGCACTTCCGATATCTAGACTACGATAAACCTGCACCGAATCACCATTGATAATTTCACCATTAAACTTTTTTGCCATTTTAATGCTTAAGGCTGTCTTACCTACCGCTGTAGGTCCAATGATAACTAATACTTTTTCCATATAAGTCTCACTTCCTACTGCGTGCGTTTAAACATCTGTTCTAATTCATGTTTTGTGATATGTATAATTACAGGTCTTCCATGGGGACAAGTATAAGGATTTTCACAACGTTCGAGATTATCTAACAACTTATCGATTTCATATTCATTTATGTAATGATTAGCCTTAATTGAACGTTTACAAGCTAGAGTTGCAGCCAAATCTTTGAAAATCTCCGCATTAGTTGGTTTTTTATTTGTTAGAATGTACTGAAAGATGGTGTTTAAAATTTCTTTTTCATCACCTTTACTAACATAATTGGGAATTTTAGTAACGATGAAACTCGTTAAACCAAACCTTTCTAACTCGATTCCCATCTCTTTAATGAAGGAGATGTTTTGTTCTATTATTAAGGATTCCGCTAAAGAAAAATCAAAAGTAAGTGGCACTAATAACTCATAAGATTCATTTATTGGCTTACTTAAGTGTTTTAAATAACGTTCAAAATTTATCCGTTCTTCTGCCGCGTGTTGATCAATTAGGTATAATCCTTCATCGTTTTGGGCTAATAAATATGTACCTAATAATTGGCCAATATAATATAACTTTGGTAGTTTTTTAGTCACTACTGAAGGTGTTGATTCCCGGATTTCTGTTTCTAGTTCTTTACTCTCATATTTCGATTTGTATTCAGAAACCATTGGTTCCTCTTTTAATGGTTCTGATTTAGTAAAGAGTTCACTAATATTATCATCTTTTTCAGCTGATGAACTGATAAATTCAAACTGTTCTTGCCTACCATTAATCTCCTTCTTTGCAATAAATGGTTCTCTTATCGTAACCTTGGGAACATACATTAAGTCTCTTAATCTTTTTTGAATTAATTCGGTAATAACACTCTTAATATGTTCTTGATTTGAAAGTCTTACTTCAAGCTTGGCAGGATGAACATTAACATCCACTAATAAAGGATCAACAGTTATATCTAACACAGCGATTGGATACCGATTTATCGGCAAGTATGTCTCATACCCTTCTAAAACAGCCTTAGTAAGCTCATTATTTCGAATATAGCGTTTATTAATGATATTAGTTATGTAATTTCTCGTTGTGCGATTTATGTCTGGTGTAGTATAGTAAAGTTTCAAAGTGAATAAACTATCTTGGTATTCTATAACCTCAGTCTTTTTAGCAACTTCTAAACCATAAATATTAGCTAAGACTTGGATAATATTATTGTTTCCGTAGGTTTCTAGTAAAATGCGATTATTATTTTGTAGTTTAAAGGCAATATCTGGATGGGCAATCGCCATTTTATTTATATAATCGATCGTATAACTTAACTCAGTATTTTCTGACTTAAGATATTTTAATCGTGCTGGTGTATTAAAAAAGAGGGAAAAGACAGCTACTTCAGTACCCTTCTTACTTGGAGCATTTGCTGACTCCATTAGTTTTCCGCCCCGATAATGAATCATTGTTCCTAAATCTTCACCCGTACTAGTAATAAGAGTTACATCACTAACACTCGCAATTGAAGGTAAAGCTTCACCACGAAAACCAAGGGATTGAATCCGAAATAGGTCAGCTTCTGATTTCAGTTTACTGGTGGCATGGCGTTCAAAGGCGAGGAGTGCATCTTCCTTAGCCATCCCTGAACCATTATCAGTGACTTTAATTAAGGTAATCCCTGCTTGTTCTAAGGCAATGTCAATTTTAGTGCTTCCTGCATCTATGGCATTTTCAACAAGTTCCTTAACGACACTCATTGGTCGTTCGACTACTTCACCTGCCGCAATCTTATTAGCTAGGCTCGGGCTCATGATTTGAATCATGCCCATATAGATCACCTACTTTTTCTTTATCTTTAGTTGAAGTTTATATAATAAGTTTAAAGCATCCATTGGTGTTAATTCAAAAAAGTTTGTGTCTTTGATTATATTCAATACCTCTTGTTCTTCGGGATTTAACATCTTATTCTCTTGAATGTTAAAGTCAAAATCGAAAAGATTATATTGCGCATCAATCACAATTTCTTTCTTATTCTCTTCAAGTTTAGTAAGTATCTTCTCTGCCCTTTTAATCAAACTTGGTGGTAAATTTGCAAGTTTGGCGACTTGAATTCCATAACTCTTATCACTTGGTCCATTTTCCACCTTATGAAGAAAAATTAATTCTTGATTTTGTTCTACTGCTTTGACATGCACATTCTTTAAATGTGTTAAGTTGTTTTCTAGGGCTGTTAATTCATGATAATGGGTAGAAAATAAGGTTTTCGCATGGATTTTATCATGGATATATTCAATTATTCCTTGTGCTAGTGCCATCCCATCAAAGGTTGCTGTTCCTCGGCCAATTTCATCAAACAGTATTAAACTATTATTGGTCGCATTTTGTAAGGCATTATTAGCTTCCATCATTTCAATCATAAAAGTGGATTGACCACTAATTAAATCATCAGTAGCTCCTATTCTTGTAAATATCTTATCGAAGATGGGAATATTACCTTCTTCACAAGGGATAAAACATCCTGCTTGTGCTAAAATCGCCATCAGCGCCATTTGACGCATATAAGTTGATTTCCCTGACATGTTCGGACCGGTAATGAGAAGGATGTTTGTGTTCTCATCCATATAGATATCATTTTCAACATATTTACCTTCCAATAATTTTTCAACAACAGGATGACGACCCTTCTTAATATCAATAATGTGTTGATCATTTAACTTAGGTCTTACATAATGATTTTCTTGACTTACTATCGCAAAAGATATTAAAGCATCAATTTCCGCGATGGCTTTCGCTAGTCGTTGTAATGCTGGTATGTAAGTCTTAATTTCATTGCGAATTGCGATAAATAATTCATATTCTAAACTAATGGCTTTTTCTTCCGCATTTAAAATCGTATCCTCTAGTTCTTTTAACTCATTAGTGATAAATCTTTCACTATTGGTTAAAGTCTGTTTACGGATATAACCATACTCTTCTTTTAATAAGGGTAAAGCCCCTTTCGTGATTTCAATATAATAACCAAAGACTTTATTGTATCCTACCCTTAAATTCTTTATACCAGTGCGTTCCCGTTCACGGTTTTGTAAATTCGCAATGTATTGTTTACCATTACGAGCAAGTTCTCTGTAATGATCTAACTCTTGACTATACCCATCTTTAATGATACCACCTTCTTTAATGGTGAAGGGTGCATCTTCATTAATACTTCTTTCTAGTTTATCTGTTAACTCCGTGAAGGTTTGAAACTCATCATCAAGGCGTAAATTATACTTAGACTTTAAAGTCTTAAGTTGGTTCTTAATTAAGGGCACTTCTTTTAATGACCTTTTTAACTGTAACATGTCTTTCGCATTCGCATTTTCAAAAGCGATGCGAGCAACTAAACGCTCTAAATCATAGACATTACGTAATGCTTGCTTTAACTCGGCTGTAATTAAAAATTCCTTTTGTAAGCATTCAATAATGTCATAGCGATGATTAATATCGACAGGATTAACTAAAGGTTTGTCCAACCAGTGTTTAATCATTCGTGACCCCATCGCTGTTTCTGCTTTATCAACAAGCCAAAATAAGCTACCCTTGCGATTAGCACTACGTAAAGTCTCAAAGATTTCCAGATTCCGTTTTGAATAAATATCAATTAAGAGGTATTGCTGGCTATTATAAGGATGTGCTATTTGTAAATGGTTTAAAGTGCGTTTTTGTGTCCTTACTAAGTAATTAATTAACCTATTAATGGTTAGTTTTAACCGCGAATCTGTAATGTTTTGGCTAATATAACTATAGTCATCAATTAATTTTGTATCATCTTCAATAGAAATAGTAATATGATAATTGTTGATTAAAGGAGTTAAGATTTCCTTAGGGAAATCACTACTTACTACTACTTCTTTTGTTTCTAAAGCAATGAGTTCATTTATTAATAAAGTATCCTCTTTAGCTAATTCAACACAGCAAACTTCACCAGTAGAAATATCCGCATAACTTAAAAAATAATTAGTTGATGTATGGGAAATACTCGTTATATAATTATTAGCTTTCGCATCGAGAAAATTCTGATCCATTACTGTTCCAGGTGTGATAAGGCGGACCACATCTCGTTTAACGATTCCTTTAGCTTCTCTGGGGTCTTCAACTTGCTCAACAATTGCGACTTTATGGCCAGCATCGATTAGTTTTTGAATATAACCATCAACAGAATGATAGGGTACACCACACATGGGTACACGGTCTTCTACTCCAGCATCCCGACCTGTTAAGGCAATTTCGAGAATGCGCGAAGCGACAAGCGCATCATCAAAAAAGAGTTCATAAAAATCGCCTAAGCGAAAAAATACAAGGCTATCCATATATTGCTCTTTTATTTCAAGATATTGCTGCATCATGGGTGTAAATAACGTTTTATCTGGTAGAGAGTTCATCTAGCTTCACCTTTTTTCGTTTTTCTTAATTTTAACACAATTTTCGACACTTTTACAATATAACTGATAAATAATACAAAAGACTCTGACATAAATGTCCAGAGTCTTAACTAACTAAAAGAGTTTTTCCCGAATAAACTTAGGATTAATTTGGTTTTCGATATCGTTTAAATCATCGTCATCATCATCGGATTCATAAGTAGGTACTTGATCTAAGACGGTAACTCTAATCTTCGTTTCACCTATTACTTCTACACTAATTTCCAACACTACTTCTACTTCAATGGCATTATCGACAATCTTGACGTCGCTACATACTGGTGGTTGTAAAACCCGAGCTATGATATCGACATTATGACTTTCATATTCATTAACTTTGCGTTTCGTTTTGATTTCTTGTTGGTAATTAACCATTTGTTTCGCAATTTCTGTTTGAGAATTATTATTAAAAGCGTACCAAATATTTAACTCAAAAATACCCCTAACTAATACTGCATCTTGGGTTTTCTCAGCCTGAAAACTATGATTTAAAACCCAGCACCCTAATACGCTTTCGACTGGATTTGGTGTTTTAACCTTTTCCACAAAACGAATGGTCTTCTTACCTTTTTCCACGATAGCTTTTGTGACGATTTCACGGATTTCGTTCATAACGACCCTCCTCTATAGTTAATTTATTCAAATACAAAAGACATGTTACTAATATATAATATAAAAGAAAGGAATGGATTATGACTCATCCATTCCAAATACTTCACGATTTATGTCTTTATTTACTTCTGTCTCAATGATATTTATTATATCTTGATATAAAGTATTAATCTCATTGAGGAGGGCTAAATATTCATTATATAAGGGTATCTCCAATAACTCATCATATAATTCATCATAACGCTTTTGTGCTTCTTCAGGCACTTTATTACCCTTTGATTCATAAATGACCATCTTTTGTTGGTATTTTTTAAATTCAGAGATTTTTGCCTGAATTAACTCATTATTTTCCATTATTTTAACTAATTCATTATAACGAGTTATTTCATCTTGTTTACCAATAAGAGCGATTAATTCATCTATTTTAGCTTTAATATCACTCATTAACCTCTTCTCCTAAAAGATGCCATGTCCTGCCTTCAGTAATGCGCACCTTTACGAGTTTACCAATATTTTCTAGATTACCTTTATAATTAACCAGTTTATTTGTACGGGTATATCCAGCAAGCATCGTTTCATCATTCTTACTTGGTCCTTCGCAAAGAACCTCTACTACTTGCCCCTCATATTTCTTGTGGGCAGCTAAAAACTTTTCATTGATTTTTTGATTTAAGCGTTGGAGTCGATCCCGTTTTTCATCTTGACTTACATTATCAGGGAATTTCGCTGCTGGAGTACCTTCTCTTGGTGAGAAAATAAAGGTAAACGCACCTTCAAAGTCAGCCTCATCTACAAGGTTTAGGGTATCTAAGAATTGTTCCTCTGTCTCATTAGGAAAACCGACGATGATATCTGTAGTAATAGCAACATCGGGTATTGCTTTTCTTAATTCTCTAACTAGTTCTAAGTACTCTTCCCGCGTATATTTACGATTCATTTTCTTTAAGACTTCATTATTACCTGATTGTACAGGAAGATGTACGTGTTCGCAGAGATTACCGCGTTTTGCTAAGGCATCAATCATTTTGCGATCAAAATCACGAGGATGACTAGTCGTAAATCTTACCCGTGGTATGTTAATCTTTTGGATATCTGATAATAAATCACCAAAACCATAATCACGATCAGTAAAATCTTTGCCGTAAGCATTAACATTTTGACCTAAAAGGGTTACTTCTTGATAGCCCTCTTTAGCTAGTTGTTCGATTTCGGCTAAGATATCTTCTGGATAACGGGACCGTTCTTTACCGCGCGTATACGGGACAATACAGTAGGTGCAGAACTCATCGCAACCATACATAATGTTGACCCATGCTTTGATTTTACCTTGACGTAATACGGGCATGTGCTCAACAATATCACCTTCATGGCTCCAGACTTCAACAACTCGTTCTTTATTATAATAGGCATCCCGTAAATATTCAGGTAAACGATGAATATTATGGGTCCCGAAAATTAAATCAACATGTTGATATTTATGAAGCAAAGTATTTACGACACTTTCTTCTTGGCTCATACAGCCACAAACTCCAAGAATTAAATCAGGGTTTTGAAGTTTAAGTGCTTTTAATCTTCCTAGTTCACCAAAAACCCGGTTTTCCGCGTTTTCCCGGATAGCACAGGTATTTAGAATTATGACGTCAGCTTCATTTTCGTTTTCGGTAGCAGTATAACCTAGTTCATTTAAAATTCCCGCAATTACTTCTGAATCATGTACATTCATCTGACAGCCATATGTATCTATATAAAACTTCTTATTACGTCCAATTTTACCTAAATTATCAGGCATGATAAAATCGATTTTTTGTATACCTTCTCTAGTACGTTTCCGTGCGAGATTTAAGTTAGGTGTTTGGAAATACTTGCTGTAATCTTTTTCTGTCATAATATCACCTCAAATATGTTAGACAACATTAATATTATACTGAATTCAGGGGTGATATGCAAATAAAATATATTAGAATGCCACTTCGAGTCCATCATGGGATACAATAATTCCATAAGGTTTGGCAATTTCTACTAATGTATCATAATTAGCCATACCATTATGAGAGAAATGGTTAATTACGACTTTAGTGTTATTGTTAATAATATTTGATTTATGTAAATTTTCGAGAAGTTCGAGATTCACATCAAGCGACATGTGGGTATCCCTTAAATTTTTCATTAAGGCACCAGTGCAATCGAGTGAGATCAAATCAAGCGTTATATTATTCTCTTGCAAGATGTTAAATACTTCATCAAGGAAATAACCTGTATCATGAGCATAAAGCATTTTTTTATCAAGATGCTTGATTAAATAGATGACTGGAGATTTTGCGGAAGGATGTTTAGCGTTTAGTGGAAGAATATCATAATCTTTAATCTTAAACCAGATGTTTGGTGCGATTTCTTGCACATAGACTCTCCCCATTTCATCAAGATGATACTTTTCGATAAACTCCTTAACAAGCCGATAACTTTCACCATGAGCATATACCGTTAAGGGTTTTTCTTCATCTTTAAAATAAGCAAAGTATTTTCGCCGCATTTCTAAATCTGCTAAGTAAAGATGATCTCCATGTTCATGAGTAATGAGAAGATTTTCAATTTTGATAAAAGGTATCTGATTATGAATCATGTGGTAATAATTATCTGGGGGAAAGTCAATAAGAAGCTTATCATCAACTAATGCTTGGGAGCGAGTCCTAATATTCTTTCCGCCTAATCGTTTAGCTTCTTCACAGATATCGCATTCACAGAAAATACCAGGAATACCTTCAGCAGCAGCTGTTCCAAGATACTTAATTTTCATAACATCATCCTATCTATAGTATTTTCATGAATATTATAATCTACCTTGGTGTTTTTTTCTACATAATTAGGCATTTAGCGTTTCTTTTTACATTTACTTATCATTCTCGTAAAATAATAAGTAAGGAAGGTGATATAATGGAAAAAACATTAGACTTAACTAAGAGCGTGAAAGAATTAATTAGCCAGTATCCGGAAATTGCTGATATTATGAGAGAGTTAGGTTTTAAGGATATAACTAATCCAGTTATGTTAAATACAGTAGGTAGATTTATGACCATACCAAAAGGAGCTAAAGTTAAGAATATATCTCTAGATGTCATAAAACAAACCTTTGAACAATATGGATTTGTGATAAAAGAATAATTTTTAAAAAAATAATCTTTCGGTGTTGACATTGACGTTACGTCAACGTGTATGATAAGAGCGAGGAGTTGATAAGATGGAATATTCAATAAATAAACTAAGTCAACTTGCTGGTGTAAGTACTAGAACACTTAGGTATTATGATGAAATTGGTTTACTAGAACCAAAACGTATCTCAAGTTCAGGATATCGTATCTATGGAAAAGAAGAACTAAAACTACTTCAACATATTCTATTATATAAAGAGTTGGGTTTTGAATTACTTACAATTAAGCAAATTATTACTGATCCTCATTTTGATAAACGCAGAGCTTTACTATCCCATCGGGAAAAACTCCTCGAACAAAAAAAACAAATTGACGCTTTAATTCAAAACGTTAATAAGACGTTAGATAGTTTAGAAAGGAGAACAGAAATGGCTGATACCGAAAGATTTGAAGGTTTTAAGAAAGAAAAACTCTTAGAAAATGAAAAACGCTATGGCAAAGAGATTTGTGATAAATATGGTGAAGATACTGTAGAAAAGGCTAATAAGAAATTTATGAATTTGACAGAAGAAGAGTTTAAAGAACAAGAACAATTAGCTCAAGATATTATTGCTAACTTAAAAGAAGCTTTTAAAACAGATGATCCAAGTAGCGAACTAGCGCAAAAATGTGCTGAGATGCACAAGAAATGGTTATTGTACTTTTGGGATCAATATACTCCTGAAATGCATGCCAATTTGGCAAAAATGTATGTTGAAGATGAACGTTTCACTCAATATTATGATAAAGAACAACCTGGACTAGCTAAGTTTTTATATGAAGCTATCCAAATATACACTAACCAAAAAAGAACCTAGTTACCTAGGTTCTTTTCGTACTATCTTAGTAATTTTCTGCCTTGATTTCAAAATAACTTTGTGGCCTTAAGCAGGTTGGACATACTGCAGGAGCTTTTGGACCGATATGAATGTGACCACATTCACGGCAGATCCATACTACTTGTTCATCTTTCGCGAATACTTTATTATCTTCGATGTTCTTAGCTAGTTTACGGAATCTTTCTTCATGTTTTTCTTCAACTTTAGCGATTAATTTAAAGGCATTAGCAATTCTTGGAAAGCCTTCTTTAGCTGCTACTTCAGCAAACTCAGGATATAACTCTGCAAATTCTTCATGTTCACCTTCAGCTGCTTGTAATAGGTTTTCAAGGGTATTACCAATTCTACCGGCAGGATAACATGCTTGAATTTCAACCATATCTCCTTCTAAAAAGGAAAAGAAGGTTTCCGCATGGGTCTTTTCATTATGAGCAGTTTCCTCAAAAATCGCCGCAATTTGTTCATAACCCTCTTCACGGGCAATATCCGCAAACATTTGATAGCGTTGTCTCGCTTGCGATTCTCCTGCAAAACTCTTTAAGAGATTTTTTTCCGTTTCTGTGCCTTTTAAACTCTTTCCTTGTCGATAAGGCACGAACTTTTCGACATATTCTTTCTTCATTCTAAGCACCTCCTATAACTAATTATAACATACCACCTAAATTATGGAAGTTATTTTTATCACAAAAAGAGGCAACCTAACGGTTACCTCTTTAAGTTTACCCTCGATTTTGCTTGTTATTATTTGCTAATTGCTTTTGCCCTAATGCGACCAAGCGCTTAACCATTTCACCACCAACCGCTCCATTTAAACGTGAAGCGGTATCAGCATCAAGCTTAACACCTAGTTCTTGGGCGATTTCCTGTTTCATTTGTTCGAGGGCAGGTCTTGCAGAAGGTACGAGGAGTCGATTTCTTCTAGCCATACTCTCCACCTCCTCATTATTAGCATGCTTCACTAAACGAAGCATATGAATGACAAATATATGCAACTATTTGCTTGCTGGATTTTGACCATTAACCCGATGTTGTTTTGCTTCGGCGATGAGACGACGTGTCATTTCCCCGCCAACACTACCATTATCTCGAGCGGTGCTATTAGCGCCGAGTGTAATACCAAACTCACTCGCAATTTCTGTCTTAAATTGATTTAAGACATTTTCTGCACCTGGAACGATCAATTTACTTCTACTTCTTGCCATGATATCACCTCCGTTAAATATATTTAAAAAGCGGAGTTATAGATAAACTATAACTCCGAGTTACATACTAGATAAACTCAACTTATCTAGATTGGATGTTAGTTTGACTTAATTGAGATTGAGCTTGAGCTACTAAACGTTTTGTAATTTCTCCCCCTACAGAACCGTTGAGACGGCTTGGTGTATCAGGACCAAGTTGAACACCAAATTCATTAGCAATTTCCATCTTCATTTGATTTAGAGCTTGTTGTGCTCCTGGAACTACTAACTTATTTGAACTTCTAGCCATTCTTTCACCTCCTGTCACTAATAGTGTGCTACAATATGTAAGGTTCATGCTTAGCAAATTTTACAAGGTTTTTACTTGCTAATGTTAGTTTGACTTAATTGAGATTGAGCTTGAGCTACTAAACGTTTTGTGATTTCTCCCCCTACAGAACCGTTAAGACGGCTAGCAGTGTCAGGACCAAGCGTTACACCAAATTCATTAGCAATTTCCATCTTCATTTGTTCAAGCGCTTGTTTGCAGCCAGGAACTAATAACTTATTAGCGTTACGTGGCATTTATCTATCACCTCCTCTAGTTATATTTTCTCTAGAGGATATGAGATTAATACTTTTTTCGCAATTACAATTATTAGAAGAAAAAGAGTTATAGAATCAATCTATAACTCTTTCCCTTTATAATTTAATAATTATTTATTAAATTTATCTGTATAACCAGAACTTAATTGTTCCTGCGCCATTTTAACCAAGCGCTTCACCATTTCCCCACCAACAGTCCCATTTAACCGGCTAGATGTATCAGCTCCTAACATGATACCAAATTCTTGGGCAATTTCGTTTTTTAGCGCTTCAATTGCCTTTTTGGCATCAGGAACTAATAACTTATTTCTCGCCATCCCTTTCACCTCCTAGTATTAGTGTGTGAAAGTGTGGCGTCTTAATGCCTGGTATCTTTAGAGCAAGTTGCTTAGATCTTCATCCGCTAAGATATTCAAGTTTTCATATGCTTTAACCTTAATAATCTCAAGGTTATTTAGCGCTTCTTCGATTAATTCTTCATAATTAAAGTTTTGTTCGTATTCATGACATTTTTCGAGTTCTGGTTTAATGACAGGAAATTGTGGCACGAATATGGTGCAACAATCCTCATATGGAAGAATAGAGATGTTATATGTATCAATTTTATTCGCAATATCAATAATTTCTAACTTGTCTAATGTAGCACATGGTCTTATAATGGGCATATTAGTAACTTCATTTATCGCTCGAATACTTTGAAGAGTTTGACTTGCGACTTGACCAATACTTTCACCATTCGCAATGATCAAATAATTGTATTTTAAGGAAATCCTTTCCGCAATACGGTACATCATTCTACGCATTATGGTAATACCATACTTATCTGGACAATATTGGAAAATCGCTTTTTGCAGTTTCGTAAATGGCACGTTATAAATGGTAATCCGTTCATTATGTGCATAACGTGCTAAGCGTTCTGCTAAATCAAGAACTTTTTGTTTAGCTTGTGGTGATGTATATGGTGGCGAAGAGAAGTGGACCACATCAATAGCCACACCGCGTTTTTGTAGTAGGAATCCAGCTACAGGACTATCTATTCCCCCCGATAACATTAGTAAACCTTTACCATCCATTCCTACAGGTAAACCACCTAGTCCAGGATATTCCTTGGTACTAATGTAAGTAGCTTCTTCTCTTATCTCGATATTTAAGGTCACTTCGGGATGATTTACATCAACAATTAAGTTATCACAATGTTTCAAAACATAACTTGCAACTTCTTTTGATACTTCTAAGGAAGTTAAAGGAAACTGTTTATAAGCTCTTTTTGTTTCTACCTTAAAACGGGTTGGCACTTTAATTTCTTCAGTAATTACTTTTACCGCAAGTTGTTTTATCTCCTCAAGATTAGTATCACATTTAACCGCTAAACTATAAGAATGTAAGCCAAATATTTTATCTAATACACTCAAAACTTCTTGATAATCACGACCATTTAGCACAATATAAAATCTTTCATGATGGCTAATAAACTTTAGTTCTGGGAATTTTTTCAATTTATTAATAATGGTTTGATTAAGATGACTAATAAATTGCTTCTTGTTTTTTCCCTTAATTGTCAGTTCACCATAACGAACTAAAATCCGATCATATATCATAACTACCTACTCCATTATGTTAATTCTTGTATAACTCTTCTCAATACTTTGTTGAAAATATCTAATTCTTCTAATGTAGTGAGATGGGATAAACTAATTCTTATTTCATTAGAGGCTAGTTCTTGATCCCGTCCAATCGCTAAAAGAACCCGACTAGCTTTATTATTCTTAGATGAGCAAGCTGATTTAGTTGAGACATAAATTTCGTTTTTCTCTAAAGCATGTACGAAAGTTTCCCCTTTAATACCTCTTAACGAAAAATTAATAATATAAGGGGAACATTGTTCCGCTGGTGAGTTAATAACAAACTGATCATAGGCACTTAATATAGTGCGCATTTTTTCATTCAGCATTTTTACATATTCATAGTTTTTATCTAAATCAGTTAGTATTAACCGCATTGCTTTCGCAAATGCTACAGCACTTGGTACATCTACTGTACCTGCCCTAAGATTATACTCTTGACTACCACCAAGAGTTTGTGGTTCAAGTTCAACCCCACGACGTACAAATAGCGCACCGCTACCTTTTAAACCATAAATCTTATGGGCTGATATCGATGCTAAGTCAGCATGCATTTTACTTAATGATACGGGTATTTTACCTATTGCTTGGACGATATCAACATGAAAAACAATCTTGTAATAATCTTTTAAGATTTCTCCTACCTCATAAACAGGCATAATCGTTCCAATTTCATTATTAACATACATCATCGATACTAATATCGTATCTTTGCGAATAGCTTTTTTTAGGTCTTCGATATTTACTCTTCCCGATTTATCTACATCTAAAAAGGTGACATCAAAGCCAGCTTTTTCTAGACTCAAGAAAGTATTATAAACCGAAGGGTGTTCAACAATAGTTGTAATTAGATGTTTACCACGTTCTTGATAACGATGGGCCACACCTTTAATAGCTAGGTTACTAGCTTCAGTGGCACTTGCGGTAAAGATGACATCATGATTATCAGCGTCAATCAATTCACACATCTGTTTGCGAGCAAGATTAAGTAAATTATCAGCTTTTACCCCAAATTTATGTAAACTACTAGGATTACCCCAATAAGTTTTGGTTGTTTGAATATAGGATGCTAAAACTTCTTCGTTTACAGGTGTTGTCGCTGTATAGTCAAAATAGATCATGTTGTCCTCCTTTCATTAAAAATGAGACCCCCAAGGGTCAGCTTGGGGATTATTGGAATAAGCGATTAAATTGCGCTTGATATTTTTCAAGAACGAGTTTTTTCTCACTAGGATTAATGTTATCTAAAATGTTGGATACCTTCTCATATGCTTTGATATAATCACGCCGATAGAATAATTCTTCTGCCATATTTAAGTCATTTTGATACTGAGGTATATGGTAGTAGCGATTAACATAAACTAACATAAACTCAGTAAGTAACATCTTATATATAAAAGTATTGATTTCTTGAGTTGTCCGTTCAACTTCTTCTGATAAGAATTTAACTGCTTCATTTAACTTTACAATATCGATAGGGAAAGCACCTAACATCTTATATAATTCCGTAAGTTTTAGATTAAGTTGTTTAATGATACTCAGATACTTTTGTTGATCATCGAAATATGCATACTTTATATATTTTTTCGTTCCATTTAACTTATCAGTTAAGAAGGC
This sequence comes from Bacilli bacterium, assembly GCA_012516175.1. Classification (GTDB taxonomy): domain Bacteria; phylum Bacillota_I; class Bacilli_A; order Haloplasmatales; family Haloplasmataceae; genus JAAZCR01. The sequence goes on along the minus strand of JAAYWZ010000180.1, from coordinate 265 downwards.
AATATGCTTTCTTGCTTCTTGTTCATCCTGATAGATTTCATCTATTAATATTAAATTCTCATCAAGTTTCTTAGAAATTATTAGTGTTCTTTCAATGATAGTATCTAGTTCTTTTTTTAATGTTTGGTTGGTTTTTACATGGGAAGTAAAATCATCTGATAATATAATTAACAGTTCTTTTAATTCGGCAATTTCCGTTAACATGTCTTGAATCGCTCTTACTTCTCGCTCAGTAATATTATATGAACCTTGCACGATATTAAAG
>JAAYWZ010000179.1 GCA_012516175.1 Bacilli bacterium | reverse complement strand
CATAATAGGAGAGTTATTAATATGAAAAAACTAATAATGGAATCAAACAAATATAAAAGATATAAATTATATTTTGTAATCTTTGGCATAATTTATTGTTTTATCATTTTTATCTTTTTAACTTATGCAACATTAGAAACTTTTAGTGATGATTCTTTTAAACAAATGTGGGTAGCTGTTGGAGCCGTTATAGGTCTTTGTTCAGCTATATTTTTGCCGTTTATTTTATATTATGGTATTAAAATGTTACTATAATGAGAAAACATTCAAATAACTATAAAAGCTATATTGGTACCATTACTTCAATTTATACATCAGAAATTTTAAGAACGGACCATAGAACAGTTGATATCAAAGTTGAAGGTATTGAACAAATGCTTTATGCTAAAGTATATAAAGGTAGCTTGTATTATGAAGTTTCTAAAAACATTAAAGTAGAAATTGCGTATAATGAAAAAACAAAGATATTGTTGTATTAAAAACTCTAACATAAATGTAAGTAATACAAATAATATAAAATAGCCATAAACTTAGGGGTGCGCTAAATTTAGTAGGGGTGCGTAGATTTTGATAGGGGTGCGTAATTGTATCAATATAGTTCTACAAACCCATAAATTAAAGGTCTGTATCGCACAGACCTTTTTATTTTTTTCTGATTTTGATAATTAAATTTACAATCTTATTCTACTAAAGATTGGGATATATAGTTAATAGGTTTGAAGATTTTTAGATAACTTAATGTAATCATTGATAACTAATTAAACAATTTTAATGAATATATTTACTAATAATTACGATTAAATATGATTTTTCTTTCTCGTTTGACTATGATATAATAGATATAAGTAATTAGGGTGTTATTATAAAAAAGAAGAAAAGGGATAATTGTGTACCAACTATCCCTTATTTATTAACTAGTATTTAAAACAAGTACAACCGATAATAACTAAGAGAATGAATAAAACTAAGATGACATAATAAATATTTGTGCCATATCCACCACTCATAATGATCCTCCTTTCCCTTTATCATATGCTTGTTGGAAAGAAAGAAATATTATAGTGGTAATGGTTATTGAAAAATTAGTCTAATTACTTAATTAGCAGAAGCCCCAACCATAATAACATGTGCAACCAATAATCGCTAAGAGGATGAATAATACTAAAATAATTGCATAGTTATATCCATATCCGCCGCTTCCTGCCATAGTAATCCTCCTTTCGTCTTGTCATTTCTATAATATGACAAAAGGAAAAAATGACATAGTTTATTCGCTCAATTTATATTATTAACAGAAAAAATGGTCCTTGTTGACCAAGAACCATTACGCTTCGCGATTATTAGATTGATGTAGTTTTGAACATTTGGTGCGATTACTTATATATGAGATTAAAGAAAGGGAGGATTCATTCTACTAATTAGCAGCCCCAACCTGCGTAGCATGCACATCCGATAATCGCTAATAAGATAAATAATACTAATACAATCGCATAACCAAAGCCATATCCATATCCTGCGCCTTCCATAGAAAAAGCCTCCTTTCTTGTTGAGTCCATTGTATCATATGAAAGAAGGCCTATAAACGTCAGTACAATTGTTTAGTTTTTTGAAAATAATCGTTTATTTGTCACCAACACGACGCTCATTACCTTTTAATAAGCGTTTGTAATTTGGTATATGACGCCAGATGATGAAGAAAGCGAGAAGGGCAACAGTAATAAGAAAATAAATATTGAAACCTAAACCACTAAATGTGGGTGTATCTCTGAAAATGTAACCAATTAACGATGAGATAAAAATCATAATCGCAACTACTGTAGAAGCTAGTGATACATATTTTGTAATTAGTAATGTGATGATGAAGGCAATAAGTCCAATGATGAAGATGGGATAACTAGCAAATAGTAGTACACCTGCACTGGTTGCCACTGCGTTACCACCACGGAATTTTGCAAAGATTGGGAAGATGTGACCAAGTACAGCCATTATGCCAAAGATTATTACAGGAATATGTGTATTATAAACTGGATTATTAGAAAATACATATTTAGCTAGGAGAATTGCGGCTCCACCTTTCATGATATCCATAAGACCAACGAGAGCTCCTAGTCCAAATCCTAACACTCTAACTGCATTTGTTGCACCTAAATTGCCGCTCCCATAATCACGAATATCAACATTCCGAAAGGATTTGCCTATAATCAATCCTGATGGTATTGATCCCAATAAGTAGCAAATTACTAAAAAAAGTACCTCAAATAATACATTCATGCTCTACACCTCTCTTTGCTTAAGAATTATATCATATTTAATTAACTTTGCATAGTGCAATGAGATTTTGTTAAAATTTATACAAAAAGTACCAAAAATCATTTATAATAAATGTATGTAGTTGAAAGGGTGAAAGTAAATGGCAGAAAAACTCAAATATACCGAAGAATCTATTCAAGTACTAGAAGGACTTGAAGCAGTACGTAAGCGACCAGGGATGTATATTGGTTCCACCGATTCCCGTGGATTACATCACTTAGTCGCAGAAATCGTTGATAAGGCCATCGATGAAGCCTTACAAGGTTATGGTAATGAGATTATCGTTACTATTTTTAATGATAATAGTGTCGAAATTCAAGACTTCGGCCGTGGTATCCCTACAGGGATGCATAAAATCGGTAGACCAACCCCTGAAGTCATTTTTACTATGCTTCACTCTGGTGGTAAGTTTGGTGGCGGTAGCTACAAGACTGCTG
>JAAYWZ010000178.1 GCA_012516175.1 Bacilli bacterium | reverse complement strand
GTTTAGAGATATAAATTATCTTTATAAAAACAGAGAAAACCACCAAAATTGAGCATGAAAAAAAGGAACTGTAATGAACTCCTTAGTTTTCAGAAGTTATTTTTTTACAGCCCCTTTTTTTTATCTTTTCTTAGAACCAATTCTAATACGTGGATCAATTAATCCATAGGCCAAATCAATAAAGAACATCGCAACTAAACTTACGGAAGTATAGATAAATGTCAACAATAAAATCATGTTATAGTCAAAATTTCCTATTGTTATAGCACTAAAGAATAGTTGACCAGTACCAGGAATGGCATAAATCCGTTCGATGATTAATGAGCCACTAAAGACCGCAAGCATATATGATATGATGGTAGGAATAACAGAAATAATTCCTGATCTTAAACCGTGGCGGATGATAGCTTGGCGTTTAGTTAGTCCTTTAACCCGCGCAAGCATGAAGTGTTCACTAGTAAGAACTTCAGTTAGTTCCCCCCGCACTAACCGTGTAATCATCGCAATTGGTTCCACTGATAAGGCAATTACTGGTAACACTAGACCTGTAATTTGTATAGCTCCTTTAAGATCTTTGGCGGGGTATATCGTGGGTAACCAGTGGAGGGCATATCCAAATACTAGCATTACTATAAACATCATGACAAAACTTGGTAATGACGCAAAGATGACCGTTAAGATGGATATGACATTATCTAGACGTTTATTTTTGTTTATGGATGCCATTATCCCAAGGATAATACCTAATGGAGTATAGACACAAAAGGCAATTAAATTAAGTTTAATAGTAACAGGCAGTCTTTCAATAAAGAGTTCTGATACACGGATATTTATGTAATGTTCTGAAAAACCAAAATTACCATAAGTTAAGATGCGTTTTAACCAATGAAAATACTCTATTATTAAAGGTGCGATACGATCAATTGAGGTATAATATGTTCGTTCTTGGATTACTACGATCATGATAAAGACAACTGACATGAATGCAAGTAGAATAATGAACATCCAGATCAGTCTTATCAATGCATAACGTATCATTGATAATCTACATCCTATCTTTTGTGTTTTAGAGTACTTTTATTTTAGTAGATTTAAGATAAAAAGACAATAGTAGAGGATAGATATTATTTTCTACATTAATTAATATCTGTTTAATATATATTCTTTATTTCTTTACTGTAAAATAATTTTTATACAAAAATAGGCCTTCTGGTGGTGCCGTAAATCCACTTAAAGTACGGTCACAAGTCTCAAATGCCTTGGTTATTGAATCTAATTCTCGTTTGTGTAAACCGACTTCAATTAAGGTACCAACAATGATGCGTACCATGTTGTAGAGAAAACTATTGGCAGTGATATAAATATCAACTTCCTTTTCCGTTTCAATTATTTCAAGATTATATACTGTTCTAATGGTATCTTTTTTACCATTTCTTTTAGAGAAAGCTTGAAAGTCTTTCTCTCCTATAAAAAGATTACTAGCTTCTCTCATTCTTTCGACATCTAACTTTTTACCTAGATTATATACATAATTACGTTCAAATAAAGGGGGTATAGGTGAAGTATAGATGCGATAGAGGTAGGTTTTTCTTACCACCCAGTAACGACTATGAAAGTTACTTGGTGCATCTTCGACACTGGTAACTACGATGTCTTCAGGTAAATAAAAATTTAGATTATCTCGTAATTCAGTATCATCGATATCAGAATTGGTATAGAAGTTGATGATTTGCTCATAGGCATGTACACCCGCATCAGTTCTTGAAGCACCGATGATTTTAATATCTTCATTTAAAAACCTTGATATACATGTTTCTAGTTTCTCTTGAATCGTATTTTTCGTATCCCCTAATCTCTGGAAACCATTGTATCTTGTGCCATCATAAGCGATAGTTAGTTTTAGATTCCGTTTCATCTTCTCATCCCTCTCATAAAACTAATACAAAAATTGGACTGTAAACTTACAGCCCAATCTTTGTTTATGGTCGGGAAGACAGGATTTGAACCTACGACCTCCTGGTCCCGAACCAGGTGCTCTACCAAGCTAAGCTACTTCCCGACGTCCTACCTAAATGATTATATCATAATTATGAGAAAAGTGAAGATTTATGAATTGGTTTTTTTCGTCAAAAACTTTACCTAAATATTTTTATATTCAAACTAATTAAAAAGATATACACTATTTTAAAAATATTTGTTATAATATAGGAAATTATGCATTCAAAGGGAGGTTAATATGGCTAAAGTTAAGAATCAAGTAGCACTAGTAGTCGGAGCATCTTCTGGAGTAGGGAAAGTCTGTGCTAATTACCTTGTTAGTCAAGGATATACCGTCTATGGCTCATCACGAAAGGCGAATTATGGTGATGTTATAGATGACATCCATATGCTTCCCATTGATGTCACAGATGAAGACACAATAACTAAGGCAGTTAACTACATATATGAAAAAGAAGGTGGCATTCATGTCTTAATTAACTGTCCAGGTTATGGGTTAGCAGGTAGTATCGAAGATACTTCGACAGAAGAAGCAGAAAAGATATTTAAAACTAACTTCTTTGGGGTAATGGCGTGTTGTCGTGCCGTATTACCAATCATGCGAGCCCAGCGAGATGGACATATCATTAACATCAGTAGTGTGGCTGGTTTTATTGCGATTCCTTATCAAGCAATGTATAGTGCCAGCAAATATGCCTTAGAGGCAATGACCGAAGCTTTAAGAATTGAAGTTAAACCCTTCAATATAAGAGTTTCGCTAATTGCACCAGGTGACATGAAAACTAACTTTGTGCGCGAGTATACGGTAAAATCGCATGACTCAGTATATAAAGAACGGTGCACAAAAGCAGTTCAAACGATGATTGAGTCCGAACATAAAGGTCCTGGACCTGAGGTAGTCTTAAAAGAACTTAAGAAGATTTTATATAAACGGAATCCGGCGATTAGAAGGGTTGTAGGATTTCAATATAAACTGATTGCGTTCTTAATACGCTTATTACCAAAGAAATTGGTACACTATGTTGTTGAAAAATTATATTAGTAGGAAGAGGATGAATTATGGATATTTTTCAAAAGTGTAGAGAATTTACAGCTGCTAAGGAAATGATCGAAGCAGGGGTTTACCCTTACTTCCACATGTTAACAAGTGGACAAGATACGGAAGTAATAATCAATGGTCAACGTACCATCATGATTGGTTCGAATAACTATTTAGGTCTAACAAGTGACCCACGCGTAAAGCAAGCTGCCATTGAAGCAGTAGAGAAGTATGGTACAGGTTGTTCTGGTAGTCGCTTCTTAAATGGTACTTTAGATTTACACGTGGAATTAGAAAAAGCTTTAGCGAACTTTTTACATAAAGAAGCTGCCATGTGTTTCAGTACTGGATTTCAATCTAACTTAGGTATTATTTCTGCGATTGCAGGTCGCAATGACTATATTATTTGTGACCGTGCTAACCACGCTAGTATCATTGATGGTATCCGCTTAAGCTTTGCGAAGGTCATTAAATATAATCATAACGATATGGCTGATCTTGAAAGAGCCCTTAAAGCAGTACCTGAAGGTCATGGTAAGTTAATCGTATCTGACGGTGTTTTCAGTATGGAAGGTGACATTGTTAACCTTCCTGACATGGTAGAACTTGCAGAAAAATATGGTGCCCGTATCATGATTGACGATGCTCATGGTTTAGGGGTTATCGGTAAAAATGGTCGTGGTACTGGTGAATACTACGGCTTAGAAGATAAAGTTGATATTATTATGGGTACATTCAGTAAATCCCTTGCGAGTTTAGGTGGATATATCGCAGCTAGTGAAGAAGTAATACATTATGTAAGACATGTTAGCCGTCCATTTATCTTTAGTGCCTCCATTTCACCAGCGAATGCTGCTGCTGCCCTTGCGGCATTAAAGATTCTTGAAGCTGAACCCGAAAGAGTACAACGCTTAAACGAACTTGCAGATTACATGCGTGAAGGCTTTAGAGAATTAGGTATTACCATTGGTAATTCCCAAACCCCAATTATCCCTGTTATGACTTATGATGACTTTGAAACCTTCTTAAAAGCTAAGCAATTACTTGAAGAAGGAGTCTATGTTAATCCAGTAATTACTCCTGCGGTTCGACCTGGAGAAGCATTATTACGGACAAGTTATACAGCAACTCATACTAAAGAACAATTAGATTATGCGTTATCTAAGTTTAAGAAAGTATTTAATAAATAATTAACATATACATTGTTAAAAAAGCCATACAAAGCGGTTTTGTATGGCTTTTTTGTATGCTTTTGTTTGATTAATACCATAATAAGGTAAAGGAGGTTAGGTTATGTATAATACTTGTAATGTTTCAATTTGCCATAATGAAGATGAAAGTAAAGCATTACTTGAAGGACTTAAACTAATTAACGCCGAAAGGTTAATCACTAACGATGATATTGTCATGATTGTTCCCAACTGGGTTAATGCAGATAAACCGCATCCTTCAAGTGGAATAACAGTAGGTACCAATACCTTAAGAACACTAATTCAGTGGGTGAAGAGTTTACAACCAAAAAAGGTTGTGATTGCTACAGGTTCAGGTGGGGGTAATACTTTAGAAGTAATGCAGAAAGTAGGATATGATAAGATCATTGACGAAGAGAAGTGTGAATTTGTTGATTTTAATACAGGTCCCTATGAAGAATTAAAAATTAATCATCATATAATTACGAAATTAAAAATTAATAGAGTCCTATTTGAAAAGACAAAACTTATTTCTTTTACCCAACTCAAACAACATGAAGAATCTACCATGAGTGCTTCTATTAAGAACGTTATGATGAGTATTCCCTCTACTGAAGAACATGGCGCTCCTAAGAAGGATAAGGGAATTCATCAAGACTTACATGGCTTTATCGCCAAGATGGCTGAAAAGGTTAAAATCGATTTAGCGATTGTAAGTTGTAACCCAGCTATGGTAGGGACAGGACCAATAAAAGGAATACCCTTCCATACAGGATTAGTTATCTGTGGAGATAATCCAATTAGTACTGATACGATAGGAGCGCGGTTATTAGGTTTTAAACCCCAAGGGGTTGGTTATTTATATCTTTTAGAACAACAAGGTTTAATAGAAACTGATGTCAATAAGATTAATATCCATGGTTTAACATTAAAAGAGGCAGAGTTAATCTTTTCGAAAAGAGTCTACGGTGGCAATATCACCGTCGATTAACTTGCCTCTATTTCTTTAATAAATTTTTCTAATTCCTTTTCTAAGATCTTATCGCTATTGTCGATAATCTTCCTACTATATAATCGATTTGCTTCTTCGCCAATGATGTTTAAAGTCATTATTGCGACTCCCCTAAGGGTACTTTCTAATGTAGAAGTAAGAATAATTCTAGTTAACCAATACTTGGGATTTGTTATATTAAAGGCAGCGTAACCATAACTTATTAATTTATCTAGATGAAGCTTTTTAGCACCTTGATATATTTTATTTTGCTCAATAGTTTTTTTGAATTCTAAAACAGAGATAATTTGGGAAATACGGATATTCCTCAAAAAGCTTACTAACTTAAAATCAAGAATTAATCTTAATCTTTCTAAAATGCGTTCGTTCATATCAAGAGCTTCTTCTATCGTTATCTCTAAATGCGGATACTTACTGTCGGGATAATAATATTCAGCAATTTCTTTAACTAATTCAAGTGTTAATTCTTGAACCAAGTAAAAATTATTTATAACTCCCAAACGTGTTGATTTTAAGATTTTCTTGCGCTTATTTGTGACTAGTTTACTTATGTCTTCGTTATCTACGGTGAATGCCTCAATACTCATTTTGATAAAACGTTTATTAGTGATATGAACCAATAGAGCTAAAAGCGAGATAACAAATAGAATCCCTAGTACAAATCCAAGTAGGATACTACGATAATCCATAAACACCATTCCCTAATCAACAAATTATTAATATAATTATAGCATGATTTAAAATATAGATATATAATTTTCATTATTTAACGACATTTCTATTGATTTACCAATTATCGACAAGTAAAATTGTATATAAGCACTGATTTGTATGGGAGTGAGTTTATGTTTAAATATAGAAAAGTCAGGCGGATGTTTGAAGATGATGACCCTAAACTATATTATTATCTTGAAAACAAAAAATTCACAATCAGTGATGTTTTTAAGGATAGCGAAGATTTAATCGAAAAGGCTATTAAGCATCATAAAAATACCATTGCCGAAACAGCAATCACTTATTGTGATAATTTAAATACGTTAAACGATAATAATCAGAGTTATTTGATGCTAGCTGTCCAATATAACAACTATCCGATCTTTAAATTATTATTAGAAAAAGGTGTGGACTTAAATGTCGTTGATAATAACCGTGAATCACTATGGTTTTATTTAGTTAATAACCCTAATAGTGAGTTTTTTGCGTTAGTAGCTGATAAAGACATCGATGTTAAAGGTTTTAATTTACAAGGTGAAAATGCCCTTATCTATGCTTATAAAAAGGGCCGCAAAGAAATCTGCTTGCGTTTACTGGATCAACATATTTTTGTCAATCATATAGATAAAGATGGCAATACCATTTTACATTATGCTCTATGGAATAATGATTTAGAGTTTGCTTATCTTTTGATTGAGTATGGTGCGCATATATTTATCCAAAACTACCATCAAATCACTCCTATGGATATTGCGAAAGAAAAAGGCTTTGATAAACAATTAAGAAATAAAGTTATTGAGTTTTTTGATTCCCTATTTAAAAATAATAACATTGAATACATAAGTAACTTGTTAATTGATTATGCGGATAATCAAGATTTTCAGGAAATTAATATCCCCTTCTTAATCGCTGTATTTGCGATTAAATATGATAATCGAGACATCTTTGAAAAAATCTGGCGTAATCCTGTATTATTTAATAATATCGATTACCGCGGTAAATCACTTTTAATGTACTGTATTGAATTTGGACGCTTGGTCTATGCACGGAAAATCTTCTACTTAGAATCTAATATCAACTTATGTGATTTTGACAATCGCTCCGTCCTTTTCTATATTATTGAACGCTTACACGAATATCGGAATGATTTAAATGCCCAAAAAGAATACATGTTAATAATTGATGAATTATTAGATCGGCGTATCGATGTCAATATCCAAGATATTAATGGCGATACAGCACTCATGTTAGCCATTAAATTGAAGTTACCAAGAATCATTGATCAGTTAATTCAAAATCCTGATATTGATTTGAATATTACTAATAATGATGGGAAGACAGCCTTAATATTGGCCTACGAAATGGGCGATTATCGTACCTTCCAACAAATCATCGCTAGTCGTAAAGCTGATATCAACAAGATTGATAAGGAGTCAAAAACACCACTATTATTAGCTTTGGAAGATGATAACCTTGATTTATTTGACTTCTTATTAAGATATGGAGCTGATTTAAATATCAAATATAAAGGTGGCCATACCATTCTGATGCTTGCGATTAACATGAAGAAAACCCGTTTTATCGTTAAAATCTTCGAGCATCTGAATTTCGATGTAGATCTTCAAGATGATACGGGTAAGACAGCTTTAATCCATGCTGTCGTGAATAATGATATAAAAGTTGTCGAAGCATTACTAAAATGTGGTGCTAATCCCAATATCGAGGATAATGATAAGAATACCGCAATACTTTATGCTTTAAGTAAGGATAACTTCGAGATTGCGCGGATTATCAAACACTATTCTGAAAAATTAGGTGTTAGCTCATGATTGAAACAGATATATTGATTATTGGTGGTGGGGCAAGTGGTCTATTTGCCTCACTTATTCTTAAAGATGCTGGTAAAGAGGTTATTATTGTTGAAAGTCAAAACCGCATCGGGAAGAAACTTTTAACAACTGGTAATGGTCGTTGTAATATTACTAACCGGAAGATAAAGTCTCCATATAAAATGTATCATAGTGACAATCCTGATATCATCGCTAAAGTACTAGATAAGTTTGGCGTCGATGATACAATAAATTTATTTTCTTATTATGGCTTACCCATTGTTGAACTTGAAAAGGGGAAAATGTACCCCATGAGTCTGCAAGCAAGCAGTGTTGTTGATATTTTCTTATTAAATCTTGAAGAACGTAAGATACCTGTTTATTTAAATAGTAAAGTGATTGATATAAAGAAAGATAAAAAAGGTTTTATCGTGGAAACTGATAATGAAGAAAACCACTATTTTAAGTGTAACAAAATATTAGTTGCCTGTGGTGGGAAAACAGCACCTAATACGGGTAGTGATGGTAGTCTCTATGGCATACTTGAACGTTTAGGACATCGGTTTATCCCCACCTTACCATCCATTGTTCAACTCAAGTTAGATTATGAACACTTAAAAAGTATCAGTGGTGTCCGCTTTGATTGTTTAGCAACTATCTATGTAGATAATGAATTAAGGAGACAAGAATTTGATGAAATCTTATTCACTGATTATGGTATAAGCGGTCCAGCTATATATCTTCTTAGTCGCGAAGCATCCGTTGGCACTAGTCGTAACTTACCAGTAAATATAAAACTGGACCTATTCTCCCACATATCAGAAAAAGAATTAGCAGAAATGTTAGCTAATCGCTTTGCGATAATGAGTGAACGCTCCATCGCTAATGGGTTAATTGGCCTAGTTCATAAAAAGCTCATCCCAGCACTATTAAAAGATAGTGGGATTAATGTTCTGCATAAACCCTGTGAGAGCCTAACCCATAAAGAACTAAAGAAACTAACCAAGACTTTGAAGAACTGGACATTTAAGTGTACAGGAACCTTAGGATTTACTAATGCTCAAGCGATGATTGGGGGAGTGGATACCCGTGATATTAATCCCGATACTTTAGAATCAAAACTCGTTAAAGGCTTGTTTTTTGCGGGTGAAGTCATGGATGTGGATGGTGACTGTGGTGGTATGAATCTCCAATGGGCTTGGAGCAGTGCTTATGTAGCTAGTATTAATATGACAAAATAAAAAAGAATCACAACTCGTGATTCTTTTTGTTAACCGACAATGAAAAAAGTTCCTACCCTTTGCATATACATTATGGTTAATTCTTTATGAATATATGCAAATATATCCAAAAAGAATAAAAGTCCTCCATTTGGAGGACCCTAAACCATTTTTTTGTTTAGTTAATAAAGAGAGGAGATATCTTCTAAACATAAAAATGGTGCCAGCGGCGGGACTCGAACCCGCATGGATTTATGGTCCGGTGGATTTTGAGTCCACTGCGTCTACCAATTCCGCCACGCTGGCGCACTTGTTTATTATACACGGATTGAATTAAATTGTAAAGTGTTTTTATTTAAAAAAAATAAAACAATATATACATATTTTGTAAAAAAAGCATGTAAAAGAGTGAGAATTGTCGAAGATTACTCACTCTTTTTTATTATTATTCTGTTAGAGTTATAATCGCATAACGTTCTGAAATACCGCCTTTGACTTCCCATTGGTTACTTAAACAAGTATTGTAACCATCATCGTTTATCCGGCAGAAAGGTTTAATGACCGTTTTAGTTGTACTTGGTGCCGTATATTCAGGTACATTATAACGTTCACCAACTTTGGTTAAACTTCCTTTAGGAACACCTTCAAAAACTTGGGTTTTAAAGATTTCAAGAGTTAACTTAGAGAGATCTGTTTCATCATAATCATTTACATTAATATAGTAACATTGAACACTAACGAAATCATAATGGGTTTCACCCCATTTTTCACTCTTTTTATATTGGTTAAAACATACCTCATTATATAATTTTTGACTTAATTCCTCATCGGCTTTAATAGCATCTAAATTTGGTTTTACTTCTTTAGAACCACCAGTACATCCTACTAAGATAAGTGATAAGATTGTGATTGTTAATAAGAACATTAGTTTTTTCATGTTAATTGTCCCCTTATTGTTATATTCACATTCATATTATAGCATACTAATACAAATTTTTTCCATTACTAATTTATTTTATCATATCTTAGTTTTGTTGAGAACGATTATGTTGTTAATTAGTGTTAATTTGTGTATAATTATGCATGAAAGGTTGATGAAAGTGATTAATGGATTAAAAAATGTCAGAATTTTGACACCTGAAGGTTTTATTAATGGTAATCTCCAAATAGATAATGGTAAAATCACCAATATTAACTATGATCCAAATTTTAATGGGTTAACATTTACTGATGTAGTCACTGTCGTTCCTGGCTTCATTGATGAGCACATCCACGGTGCTAATGGTAGTGATGTGATGGATGGTGACTTAGATAGTCTAAGCAACATTGCCTGCACCATCGTTAAAGAGGGAGTAACTAGTTTCCTCGCTACCACAATGACACAAAAGGAAGATGTCATTATTAAAGCACTTAATAATGTGAAGGAATATGTGGATAATCCCGTTGAAAACGGGGCAGAGGTAATAGGGATACACTTAGAAGGACCATTCTTAAATCCAAGTGCTTGCGGTGCCCAAGACCCTGCTTACATAGTGAATCCTGATGTGGATAAACTTAAAAGGTATCAAGATGCATCAGGTAATCTCATTAAACTGGTCACAGTAGCACCAGAAATGCCTGGTGGGATAGAGTTTATTAAGTATTGTACTAGTGCTGGCATAGTCGCTTCAATAGGACACACCAAAGCCACTTATGAAGATGCTCATCAAGCTGTGTTAGCAGGAGCTACTAATGTGACGCATTGTTTCAATGCGATGAGTGGGCTCCATCATCGCGATGTGGGTGTTGTTGGTGCTGCACTTCTCCATGATGAGTTAACGACAGAACTTATCGCAGATGGTATTCATGTCAGTAAAGAGGCGATAAAAATTCTTTACAAACTTAAGGGTAAAGACAAGCTAACTCTCGTTACTGATGCGATGGAAGCTAAATGGCTACCTGATGGTGAATACGAATTAGGTGGGCAAAAAGTCTATGTTAAAGGAAAAGAAGCACGTCTAACGAATGGCACTCTTGCCGGTAGTGTCTTAAAGATGAATGAAGCAGTGGGAAATATGCATGATTTTCTTGATGCTACCTTAGAAGATATCATTTACATGGCTTCTGTTAATCCTGCCAAGAAGTTAGGTGTTTATGACCGCAAAGGTAGCATTGAACCTGGTAAGGATGCTGATTTAGTAGTTTTAAATGATAACTTGGAAGTTATAATGACAATTGTAAAAGGAAGAATATGTTATTGTAAGGAGTAGAAAAAATGGAAATCAAAGTGTTTAGTTCATATAAGGAATTAAGTAGTGCTTGTGCTAAAGTTATAATTGACCAAGTGCGTAATTTTCCTCGTAGCGTATTAGGGCTCGCTACTGGTAGTAGCCCGCTTGGTTTGTATCAAGAACTTATTCGTGATCATGATGTTAATCATACTTCTTATAAAGAAGTTAAAACATTCAACTTGGATGAATATGTTGGTTTAGATAAAAATCATCCTCAAAGTTATTATACCTTCATGATGGAAAATTTATTTAATCATATTGATATTGACTTAAGCAATGTTCACATTCCCAATGGTTGTGCTTTTGACCTTGAACAAGAATGTGCCAATTACAATCAACTTTTAGAAAAATACCACATTGATATTCAAGTTTTAGGAATTGGAGCTAATGGACATATTGGTTTTAATGAACCTGGTACACCTTTTGATTCAACGATGCATCTAGTAAAATTAGATGAAAAAACACGACGCGATAATGCGCGTTTCTTTAGTTCCATCGCTGAAGTACCTGAATATGCGATTACAATGGGCATCAAAAACATTCTTTCCGCTAAGAAAATCCTGCTCATCGCAACAGGTAAAAATAAGAGTGAAGCCATTTTCCATCTTGTTAAAGGCACACCAACACCTGAATGGCCAGCTACAGCTCTCCAATATCATGATGATGTAGTGCTCTTCCTTGATGAAGAAGCAGCAAGTTTATTAAAATAAAATAATAATAAGCAAAAAAACTATGTGGCTTACTCACATAGTTTTTTTAATGGCGCGCTTGACAGGACTTGAACCCGTAGCCTTCAGAACCGGAATCTGACGCTCTATCCAGTTGAGCTACAAGCGCATGATATTCTTCCAAATATATTATACCGCAACTTAAGTAAATTTGAAACCATTAAACCGTTGTCAGTTCGCAAGTTTTTCGCTATAATCTTGTCGGTGATGTTATGCGACAAATTATAGGTGCAATCGTAGATGCAAATAAAAAGTTTAATTTAATTGAACCAGGTGACTGCATCGCGGTCGGTGTAAGTGGTGGTAAGGATAGTATGACCTTACTCTACGCTTTACATTTATATTCCCAATTTACGAAGGGAAAGTTTAAAGTAATTGGAATTACCCTGCAGTTAGGGTTTCCAGATATGGATTTTACCAGAATCGTAGAGTTTTGTAAAGACAAAAATATCGAATACCATTTAGTGCCTACGAGAGTGTATGATGTTTTAAAAGAAAAAGTTGATAATCAAGGGAAAATCCAATGTTCTTTATGTTCTAAGTTTAAGAAGGCATTACTAATTAATGAAGCGAAAAAGTTGGGTTGTAATAAAGTTGCGATGGCTCATCATCTTGATGATGGAATTGAAACCCTATTTATGAATGCCATTTATAATGGCTATTTAGCTACCTTTAAACCTAAGATGTATTTAGACCGCACCGATGTTACATTTATTAGACCTTTAGTGTTATGCAAAGAAAAAGTTATTAGAAGAGCTGTTTTAAAAAACCATATCCCCATTGTTCCTAGTAAATGTCCTAATGATAAGCATACGAGTAGAGAAGTTATTAAACAATGGCTTAATAATGTATATAAAGATTTTCCCACTGCTGAACTTAACTTTCAAAACATGTTGCTTAATTCTGAGCGGGTGGAATTATGGGATCGTGATGATAAAGAAGGCTGTCTGGAGTGACAGCCTTTTATGTTTATTGTAATTGTTGTTTTTTAGGCATTTCTTTTTGCACCGTTTGAGAAATCTTTTGGCTTGGTTCAGCACAAATAGTGTACCAACCTTTACGGAACATTAGATTATAAAGACGACGTTGCGCTTCTGATGTTTCTTTAAAGATCTTGAATAAAAAATTATAATATTGATCATTAGAGCATTCGCATAAAGCGATGGCATAAGCATGGACCATCTTCTTACAGGTATTTAACATCATGTCCACATAATCACGTTCATTTAGACCAGGTGTATTTGGTACTTCTGTCTTGGGGTTTTGAATAGTTTGTGTTTGTTGTTGCATTATTTATACCTCCCTTAATTCATATTTGCATGACTTTGTAAGAAGTTTAATAATTCATCGTAATGTTTCTTATGCATTTGGAAAGTTTGTTCAAGTTCTTGTTTGATTTCTTGGTCATTAACATGACTAGCAAATTCACGCGCGCTTTTCGCAGCAGTTAAGTTCCATGCTAACATGTCTTCAATGTAAGATAAGTCTTTGTTAGAGATAACATTTGGTGGTTGTTTCATTGATGTTTGATTCATAATAAACCTCCTTTTATTTTTCTACAAGAATATTTTCTGCAAGTTTTGACAAATTATCACAGAATTTTGTTATAATAATAAAAAAGTAACTATTAGAAGAAAACTAAAGATGGGTGATACTATGTATAAGTTTTATTGTTATGAAAAGTGTTCTACTTGTAAGAAAGCGAAAAAATTCTTAGATAATAATCAAATTCCTTATGAACCAATCGACATTAAAACTGCTAAATTTAAACCAGAGGATATTAAAACTTTTCATAAAAAGAGTGGAAAAGAATTGAAGAAACTCTTTAATACTAGTGGCAAACAATACAGAGAATTAAACCTTAAGAATAAGGTAGATCAGTTTTCCGAAGAAGAAGCGTATAACCTTTTATCCACTAATGGAATGTTACTAAAGCGACCAATCTTAGTTACTGATGATAAAGTTTATATCGGTTTCGATGCGGACGAGTACGAAGAATTATTGTCTTGAGGTTAGGAAAGTATTTAATTTTGGCAGAAAAAAGGATATAATTAGGAGAAAGACTGTATAAAGAGAAAGAAGTGAGAAGATGAATGAAGTAAAGGTTGGTGATGTGGTCCAAATCCACAGTTACAAGCATAACGGTCAAATTCATCGGGCATGGAAAGAAGCAGTAATCATCGATTATTCTGATAAATATCTGATTGTTGCCAATAATCGTACACGTGTTACCGAATCGGATGGCCGCAGCTGGATTACGAGGGAACCAGCGATATGTTACTTTTTTAAAGAACACTGGTTTAATGTGATTGGGATGCTCCGAAGCGATGGGATTTATTATTATTGTAATATGTGCTCACCTTATTTGATTGAAGAGGGCGCAATTAAATATATTGATTATGATTTAGACGTCAAAGTATATCCCAATTATAATTATCGGATTCTTGATAAAGATGAATATGATAAACATCGTAAAAAGATGAAGTATCCTGATAATATCGCTGAGATTATTGATAAGGAACTAAAAGTGTTACTAGAATTTATAAAAAATCAGGAAGGACCATTTGCAGCGGGATTCGTTGAACATTGGTATCGTTATTTTTTAAAAAATAATTATAAAGTAAGTGTTTAGGGGGATGCTTATGCAAGTATACCAAGAATTAAAGACGTCAAATGGTACGCTTAGGGGTTTTTTACATACACCGGATAATGCGGATAAATATCCACTAGTTATCATGTTCCATGGTTTTACAGGGCATAAAGGTGAAAGTCATTTCTTGTTTGTCCAATTAGCACGTTTTCTCTGTGCTAATAATGTCGCTAGTCTAAGATTTGATTTTTTAGGTAGTGGCGATAGTGATAATGACTTCTCTTATATGACTTTTTCTAATGAAGTCAATGAAGCGTTAGCAATCCTCGACTATGCGAAGAACCTACCAAATATAACAGATATCATTATATTAGGTTTAAGCATGGGTGGTGCTGTCGCTACTCAAGTTGCAAAAGCAAGACCAAATGATATTAATAAGTTGGTTCTCTGGGCACCAGCAGGTAATATGAATCAGATTATCCTTGCCCAACAAAAAAATCAAGTACCCCAACTACCTAATGGGAACTACATCCTTGGTGGTTTAGAAATTAGTCCAGCCTTTGTTGAAGATATTGTTAAGCAGGATTTATTTACAGGCGTTGATGTATTTACTAACCCTGTTTTAATCCAACATGATCGAAACGATCAAGCTGTGAAGGTATCAGTTAGTGAAAAGTATGAGAGTTTATACTCAAATTGTAAACTCATCGTTTATGATGGTAGTGATCATACTTTTACTAATGTGTTAGTAAGACGACAAGTATTCAGTGACTTGTTGAACTTTATTAGGAGTTAAATGTAATCGCTTTACAAAATCACAGTTTAAGTGTATAATAACCTTAAAGTTGAGATGGGAGTTGTTCAATCATGGATACACAAAAACATCTAGAAGTAATTAGCTATATTTTCAGTGTATTTGAAGATAAATCAGATATAGCTGATTTATTGCTAGATGTTTGCACTGTGAAGGAGTTGGAAGACATCTATCAACGCTTTGTGGTTGCGCAAATGCTCAAAGATGGTTTGTCATTTGCGCAAATTGAAAAGATGACTGGCATTAGTTCAACAACCATCACAAGGGTGAATAAATGCCTTAAAAATGGGCAAGGTTATAATAAGATGTTTGATAAATATCACCTGACGATTGAGTATGGGGATTAACGACCTTTTTTTGGTCGTTTTTTTGCTTTTTTTAAGGTAGGGGTGTAAAATATAATTAGGTGAGATAATGAATAAACTCAAACAGACCATCCAAGCAATGTTCTCTTGTCAAGTTGGTTTCGTCAAAGCACGCATCTTTACAGAACTACGAGAAAAACTCCTAAGATATCTTGCGATTAATGGCGAAATAGAGCTTGTTGAACATGATATTGAAAAGCGGATAAATCCCTATCTGATTTATGATAAAGTAAAAACGATTATTGTTGTTATATTCCCATATACGCAAAGAAATCCAGAACTTGATCGAGCTAGTCATGTAGTTAGTAAATCATCATATGGTATTGATTACCATTTGGTATTAAAAGATAAATTGAGTATCATTGCTAGTTATTTAAAAGATAACTATAATGCTGAAAGTATAGTACTTACTGATAACCATCCTTTACATGAAAAACACTTAGCTTATCTTGCTGGTTTGGGTAATTTTGGCAAGAATACACTCTTAATTAATCCTACTTATGGTTCCTATTTCTTCATTGGTTTAATTCTTACTGATTTAGAATTAGAAGAATACGATGAACCTAGATTCAGTGATATTTGTCAAGGTTGTAATCGCTGCATTAAGAGTTGTCCAACCCAAGCATTAAGTGAATCACGCTTCATTGAAGTTTATAAATGTATGTCATATTTAACCCAAAGTAAGAAACTAATACCTGATGAGTATCTCGATAAATTCCGTAAATATATTTATGGATGTGATATTTGTCAGATTACTTGTATATATAATACTGACAATGACCTACCAATCCTTGCGGAATTTAAACCACAGGGAAAAGAAATTATCAAAGTGAAGGACTTAGAGGCTTTATCAAATAAGTCTTTTAAGGAAAAGTATGGTGATTTAGCTGCTAACTTTCGTGGCAAAAATGTTTTGTTAAGAAATGCGATATTAGTAAGTGCAAATCAAAAAAATATAAAAGATTTGGAAAATTTAGACAAATTAACAAATACTAATATTGAATACTTAAATCAAGCAACTGATTATGCGAAGAAAAAACTAGGAGAAGGCGAAGAAAAATGACCATTCATGTCGTGTTATATAATCCCGAAATACCGCAAAACACGGGTAATATTATGCGAACTTGTGCAGCGACCAATGCGGAATTACATATTATCGAACCTTGCGGTTTTCGGATTGATAATCGGTTCTTAAAGCGTAGCTCGGCCAACAATTTAGATAAAGTTGAATTCAAGACTTACCTTGATTGGGAGGATTTTTTAAGTAAAAACCAGGGGGAATTCTATTTTCTCACTCGCTATGGGAAAAAGAGTCCTGATGAGTTTGACTTTAGTGATCCCAATAAAAACATCTACCTGGTGTTTGGTAGAGAATCAACAGGCATACCGAAAGAAATCCTTAAATCACATCTCGACAATTGTATTAGATTACCAATGCGTGAAGATGTAAGAAGCTTAAACCTAGCTAATTGTGTCGCTATTATGGTATATGAAGCATTACGCCAGCAAAAATATCATGGCTTATCAAAAGTAGAAGTAATCAAAGGTGAAAACTTCATTTACGATTAAAACAGTCGTTAATTACGATGTTTTAAATAGATTAAAAATAAAAATTGGGAGGTAATAACCATGCAGATTATTGAAAACGATGTTCTGAAGGTAGTAATTTCAGAACACGGAGCGGAGTTACAGAGTATTTATCACAAAGGGAAAGAACGCGAGTTTCTTTGGCAGGGAGATGAAACCTATTGGCCAAGACGAGCCCCCATCCTCTTCCCAATTATAGGAAAACTAGCAAATAACACATATTTTATCAAGGGGAAAGATTATCACTTAACTAGACATGGGTTTAGTAGAGATATGGATTTTGAAGTAGTGGAAAAGCTTCCAGATTATGTAAAATTCCGTCTTGACGCTAATGAACAGACCCTCTTAGTCTACCCTTATGATTTCCGGATTACTGTAAGTTATCGATTAATTGATAACAAATTAGTTGTCAAATACAAAGTATACAACAATTCTGGGGAACTCATGTATTTCTCAATTGGAGGACATCCCGCGTTCAATACCAACCTAACACCAAACGGATATGATGATTTTTATTTAGATTTTGGATCTCCTATGACACTCAAGACGAAGACAATTGATAGTGAAGTAGGATTATTAACATATGAGGAAAAAGTAATCGGTGAAAATATCGATAAATTACCGTTGACATATGAGATGTTCAAAGCTAATGATACATTAATCTTTGAAAACATCAACCAAGTAAGTCTAAAAAATCGGATTAATGATGATGAAATAAGATTATCAACCTTTAGTTTTCCCCTTCTTGCTGTTTGGAGTCCAAACAGAATTAAGAGTCCCTTCGTATGCTTAGAACCATGGCAAGGTGCTCCAGATTATGTTGGTTTACCGCAAGAATTAAGTGATAAACCTTACATTGAATCAGTTTATCCAGGTGGAAAATTCCGATCCATGTTTACAATTGAAATTATTTAATCACTCTCTATTAAAAAGGGCAATAGTTACTATTGTCCTTTTAATTTTAATTGATACTATTAGCAAAAACCGACATATTATCTAGCATTGATAAGTATATAATAGTAGAAACATATCAAGGGGGCTCATAATGAAAAAAAGAGTTTTAGGGAAAAGTTTAGATAAATTAGTAAAAGAAAATACTAGAGAAAAGATTAAAGGTTTTGATTTCCTATTAACTAAAGACCAACTCAAACCTAGACTCAATTTAAAGAGTAAATAAGCGTTTAAACGCTTATTTATTTTTTTATTATTTTAAGTTATTTTAAGGTTATCAGCCCATAATTGTGTTAAAATAATATAAACGAATTGTGGGGTGATTATTACATGTTTAAAGATAAAGTAATAATCGTAACAGGTGGTGCTAATGGTATCGGTAAAGCGATTGCGGAAAGCTTCGCTAAACTAGATGGACAAGTAATTATCCTTGATATTGATAAAGCTAATGGGGAAAAGCTTAGTAAAGAGATTAATGGTGTCTTTTATTATTGTGATTTGCGAAATGTTAAGGAAATTGAAGCTTTCTTTCAGTGGCTAAAGGATAATTATGGAAAAGCAGATATTTTGATTAATAATGCAGGCATATCTAGGTTTAAGAATTTCTTTGAAATAACCCCAGGAGAATTCGATGATGTGATAAATATCAATTTGCGAGCTACTTTTTTAATGAGCCAAGGATTTGCCAAGTTAAATAGAGGCACGAAATATGGACGGATTATAAATATCAGTTCTACGCGTTACTTGATGAGTGAACCCAATAGTGAAGCATATGCTGCTAGTAAAGGTGGAATTGTCTCTTTGACTCACGCTTTAGCATTAAGTCTAGCTGAGGAAAATATTACTGTTAATTGCATCAGTCCAGGTTGGATTGAAACGAGGAATTATGATAAATTAAGAAGAGAAGATCATTTATTCCATCCTTCAAAACGGGTTGGGAAAGTAACTGACATTGCGAATTTATGTGTGTTTCTCTGTCATGAAGATAATGATTTTATTAATGGCGAAAACATCATCGTTGATGGTGGTGTAACTAAGAAAATGATTTATTTAGATTGAGTGTTTACCTAAGGAGGAAAGTATGAAAGTATTTAAACGGTTGTTACTCGTAGTGCTATTAACATTTGCATTAGTAGGTTGTGAATATCTATATTTTAATTTAACAAAAGAAACAACAACCACCCAAAAGAATCTAGCACAACTTAGTGAAGAAGATTGGCAAAATATCGTTGAACAAGTAATGGACCAAGTACGCGAAGAGTTATTAAATGAATATCAACAAGGCTTATCAGATGTCGAAAACATGATTATAAATGTGGTTAGAACCTATGCTGAGAGCGTGGTAGGAGTTTCTAACTACAAGAGACAAAACAATGTATCGGTAGTTCAGTCCACAGGTAGTGGTGTTATATATAAACATATAATCGATACGAGTGAGTATTTTGTTGTTACTAATGAGCATGTTGTTGATGGTGCTGATGAAATTCGGATTGTGTTAGAAGATGGACGTAAAATAACTGCTGAGTTAATTGGTAAAGATGCCCAAACCGATTTAGCAGTTCTCAAGTTTCAACTAACCGATTCCCTTCCAACAGCCAAATTTGGAAATAGTAGTGAACTCGTACGGGGTCAATTCGCGATTGCGATTGGTAACCCATTAGGTTATGATTATTATGGTTCTGTGACCTTTGGCATTGTTTCGGGACTAGCGCGTGACATCTCAATTGATTATGATAATGATAATGTCATTGACTGGGTTGCCACTTTAATTCAACATGACGCAGCGATTAGCCCAGGTAACAGTGGTGGTGGTTTATTCAATATCAAGGGTGAATTAATCGGTATCAATAATATGAAGATTGTTGAAAGCCGCGTCGATGATATCGGTTTTGCGATTCCTGTTAATACGGTAATATATATTATTGAACAATTAGAAACTTATGGGAAAGTTGAACGTCCTTCGTTAGGTATTACTGGGATTGCGGTCGAAAATGTCTTGTACAATAATGAGTTGATAAGAGCTGGTCTTGCGTCAGGCGAAATAATTCCAATTCCTGCAGGTGTTACTAGTGGAGTTTATGTCAGTACAATTGTCAAGAACGGTTCAGCAGAAGGGCATCTTCAACCTGGGGATATCATTGTTAAATTCAATGATATTGAGATTAATAAATTTGATGATATGCGTCTACAAATAAATAATGCTAGAATTGGTGATGAAGTAACCTTGACCATTATCCGCAATAATGTACAAATGACTGTAACTTTAACCCTTAAGAAACGTCCTGAATAGGTAACTTTATCATAAAACCATTTGCATATTTCCAATTTTCGTTTATAATATATGTAAACTAAAATTTATGGAGGAAGAAATTATGGTTTTTGAACAAGTTAGAGATATTGTTGCGGAAAAATTAAGTTTGAATCCGGAAGATATTTCTTTAGAATCAGATTTACAAAAAGATTTTAATGCTGATAGTTTAGATGCAGTAGAAATCATCATGGCAGTTGAAGACGCATTTGATATTGAAGTGGCAGACGATGAATTAATGAATATTAAAACAATCAAAGATATTGTTGATTATATTGAGAAAGTTAGAAAGTGATTTTGTCGAAAAATCACTTTTTAATTTTTATTTAGAGTAAGTAGTAATTAAACATTGAATAGGTTATAATGATTGAGGATATATTTGTGTTATTGGAGGGTGAAAAATGATAATAATAAAGAATCTCAGTAAGGTATATCAGACAAAATATGATAAGATTCATGCTTTAAGAAATATAAATTTAGAACTAGGAAATCAAGGATTAGTAATGATTACTGGTAAAAGCGGTAGTGGTAAGTCAACACTACTTAATATTTTAGGTGGATTAGAAGTATATGATGATGGTGACATCATCATTAATGGTAAATCTACTAAGAACTTTACCAAGAATGATTGGGATGCTTTTCGCAATCAATATGTTGGCTATGTCTATCAGGAGTTTTACTTAATCGATGATATTACTATAAAAGAAAATGTTTCCCTTGCCTTAAAACTACAAAATCAACCTGAAAAGGATATTGAAGTAAGAGTACAAGATACACTTAAGTTAGTGAGTTTAGAAGATTATATTAATCATAAACCTACCGAAATTAGTGGTGGACAAGCGCAAAGAGTCGCAATTGCTAGGGCTTTAATAAAGAACCCTGAGCTTATCTTAGCAGATGAACCAACAGGTAATCTTGATAGTGAAACAGGTAGATTAATCTTGGAACTCTTAAAAGAGTTATCGAAAACCCGGTTAGTTATTATGGTAACCCATGATTTAGAGTTTGCCTATCAGTATGGGGATCGGGTCATTGAGCTAAAAGATGGGGAAATCATTCATGATACTCATGATGATGACCTTAAAACCAATATCTATGAAGGAATTGATGATTACGATAAGGTAATTCGTTTACCGAAAGGGAAAAAATTATCAAGTTATTTAGTTAATT
Source organism: Bacilli bacterium (assembly GCA_012516175.1). GTDB lineage: Bacteria > Bacillota_I > Bacilli_A > Haloplasmatales > Haloplasmataceae > JAAZCR01. Next base: position 14,389 of record JAAYWZ010000178.1, on the reverse strand, counting down.
ATCTAAACAGAATAATCACCGAAAATGAAGACAAGTATATCTTACAATTATCAGCAACACCTCCAACTAATCTCATTACTGTTATTCCTGAAATTGAAAAGACTGTTTCTTCGCAAGAAATTACTGTAACGGTTAATGAAGAATTACAATTAAATAAGAGTCACCTACCATTTAAATATGCCCTTAAAATGGTCTATAATAGTTTCTTTAAGAAAAAGGGTAAACTCATCTTGATGTTTATGTCGATTATCTTTGCCTTATTATTTATCGGTATCGCTTTGAACTTTGGTATGTATGATGTAAATAAAGCCAGTGCATTAACTTTCGAAAAAGCAAACTTTAAAATTATCCCGTTAGATAGAGAAACTACTAAATGTGAAAATCAAGTATGTTGGACATATTATTCCCCAATGTCATATGATAAAGACATGCTACAATATTTTATTCAAGAATTTCCAGATATAAAAATTATTCATAGTTATTACCCTATTTTAGAAATAGATGAGTTAACAAATATTGAAAATGATTCTTATTATTTTATGCATATTGAACATGGTATATCGAAAATCACTATTCTTGAAGAAGATATTTCCGCTTTAAATTATTATGGTAATCTACCTGAAAATAACCAAGTGCTTATAACAGATTATATCTTAGAAGCCTTAGTTGAATTCGCTATTTTTCCTAAATCAAGCAATTATGATGATTATATTGGTAGAGTAATTACACTTGAAGGAACACCCCTAACTATTTCTGGTATCGTCTTCACTGGCATTGAAAAATTCCATCCTTATAAAGAAACAGAGTACTATCCAGGCGAGTTTAACTATAATATGAGTTATGGATTATTTACCCAAGTATACATGAATCAAACTACTTTTGATGCGTTAATGAAGACAGAATCAAGTCACTTGTACATTAATGATAAATATATTTACGCTAAGATAACAAACTACGATAATACCTATCAATCCTGGGTTACTGGAAGACTTCCAGGGAAAGCTAATGAAATAGCGATTGCTTTATCAACGTTAAATGATCTCAGCGAAACTTACGAGTTAGATGATGAAATAACCATCGCTATTGGCGGATATGAAGAACGTACCTTTACTATCGTCGGGATTTTCGATGATTCTACTGAACTATTGCCATTTACTGTAATGTTCTCGCAAGAGTACTATGAAAAGCTAATTAATGAAACACATTATAAGCAAATGCAGGCTGTATTAACAGACAATCCTAATGAAAATACGAACTTTTTTCGCATGCTTGCTGAGCATAAATATCGTCATAACACTTTTTATACTACGGAAATCTACTCCATTGAAAAAATTCTCGGACAACTTCAAATCCTCTTCTATATCATTGGTGGATTATTCTTTATCTTTGGTAGTGTACTAATTTTTACTTTTATCCTCTTTTCAATTAGTGATAAGCAAAAAGAAATCGGTATCTTAAGAGCCTTAGGTGCTAGACTCAGTGATGTTAGTAAAATTTTTATCACTGAAGGAGTAATTATTGCATCTGTCGCTAGTATCCTCGCCAATATTTTTATTGTAATCCTGATGCGTATCATCAATAATGGTTTTGTGAAAGAACTAAAATTGAATGTAGTAATTATTTATAATAATTTCCTTACTAATTTCATTATCACTCTAATAGCGATTGTCATGGTAGTAATTTCAACTTATATACCGATTAGACATATCGCTAACATGAAACCTGTAAAGGCAATCAAGGGGTAGGTGGATTAAATGTTAGAATTACGTAACTTAACGAAAATTTATGAAGTTAGTGATAAGCAAATTGTCGCTCTAAAAGATATTACTTTAACTTTTGGTAAATCTGGATTCGTGGTTATCTTAGGTAAGAGTGGCAGTGGGAAATCTACTCTCCTAAATCTTATCGGTGGCTTAGATGAACCAACTAGTGGTGAAATTCGCTTTAAAGGGAATTCTATCAAAGATTTTACTGCCAATCTTTGGGATGAGTATCGTAACACTTATGTTGGCTTTGTTTTTCAAGATTATAATCTCCTTGAGGAATATACTGTTAAAAAGAATATCGCTTTAAGTTTAGAATTAATAGGATATCAAAAGGACCAAATTGAAGATAAGGTTAAAGAAATCCTCAAAATCGTCGACCTTGAAGGATTAGAAAAGCGTAAACCTAAGGAATTGAGTGGTGGACAGCGACAAAGAGTTGCTCTCGCCCGGGCTCTTGTTAAGAATCCTAATATCATTCTTTGTGATGAACCCACTGGTAATCTTGATAGTGCAACGGGTAAGTTGATTCTCGACACCTTAAAAACCTTAGCGAAAAATCATTTAGTCATCATGGTAACCCATGATGAAGAATTTGCGAAGAGTTATGGGGAACGGATTATTGAACTTCATGATGGAGTTGTTGTACGTGATACCACTAATAATCCCGAAAAAAACATCATTGAAGTTAATGATACGGTTATTATTGATATTAGTGAAGAGAAGACTATTCCTGAAAGCGTCATTAATTACTTGAATGGTAGACTAGTAGATGCCAAAGAAGATCTCTATTTAACGATTTACCGCAAAGATAAACTAAAGAACCTTATCCAACTAGAGCAAGCGAATTATGAAGTGGCACATAAGCCGTTAGAAATTATCAATGAACCACTTGCTTTGAAAAAACCTAAGTTCCATTTCAATAACTGGATTAAACTAGCTTTTCATAACCTCTTTACTAAGAAAGTTAAGTTAGCTTTAATGTTATTCTTGTTTACTTTATCACTTACCTTTGTTGGGGTAGGATTAACACTAAGTCTTTATGATGCTCAAGAAGCAGTTTATCAGACCTTCCAGAAGGGGGATATTACCACCATTCCTTTTATGAAACAAATTCAGGAGTGTGGTGATGGTCTTTTTAGTTGTTACTATAATGATATTGGCATGAATATGGAAAATATCGAACAACTTCGATGCGCATATCCATATGTGAATTTCTATTTATCTGAACTCTACTCATTAACTTTTGATATTGAGTCTTCCGATGATAACTTGTTTTATCGTAATAGTTTTACCAGAATAAGCTACTTAGATGATGATAAAAATCTTGATTACATAGGTACTTTCCCGCAAAGTAAAGAACAAGCATTAATAACTGATTATATGGCGTTAATGATGCGACATTATGGTTACATCGAAGTTGAAACTGATGCAGAAATGATTGGAGCACTCCTACCCAATGGTTATGAGATTACAGGGATTGTAAAAACCGATTATGCAAAATATTATGGTGAGTATAATTACCTAAACATTAATAGTGATTTTGAACTTAATTATTATGAAGTATATGGACAAATATTCGTTAATCGGGAAAAACATGATTATGTTGACTTGCCAGATTCTTTTGATACGAGCTTTTTCTATGGCAAGGCTGATACTTATGATGGACCTAGTAGTATTTTAACTTCAACAAGTTTCTTCGCTAATCCTTCATATATTGGTGCACTCCCCCAAAAAGAAAATGAATTAATGATAACCTATGACTATGCCTATACAGAGTTAGGATTTGTGGGAGAGGATGTTTCTAAGTTAATTGGCACCAACCACACCTTTTCCTATATGCATTATGGGTTTATGAATCATAATTCCCAAAGTTATGGTTATGAACCCTATGAATTTACCATCACCGGAATCATTACCGATGAATCAGTGGATTATCGTACTTTTGTCTTAAGTGATGAAATGTATAAGTTTATTGAAAGACGCAATAACTTAACGCAAGGATTTGCGCTACTTGGAAGTAATGAAAAAGAAAATCGGGCTTTTATCTATTTATTAGACGATAAAGAGTACCGCAGTAAAACAGCTTACAGTGATGAATTATCACAATTACCAAGAGTGTTTATGTTATTTAAAGTGCCTTTATATATCTTAGGAGGTATCTTTACGATTATTACAGGAATCATCATTTATTATTTCATTAGCGCAAGTATTGATAGTAAAAAGAAAGAAATTGGAATTTTACGAGCTCTCGGCACAACAGGCTGGGATATTGGGAAAATTTTCATCACTGAGAGTATGTTGATTATCCTATTTGCGAGCACTATCGCTAATATTCTTGCAAGTTACTTTATTAAGAAAATCGATACCATTATTACTAAAGGCTTACAGATTCGTGGACTGTTTTATCTAAATATTAAGGGTTTTGATTTAGATATTGTCTTTTTATATGTTAACTATCTAGCAATCATACTTGTCTTTATTATAGGCTTACTAGTAGTCTTTTTATCAGTGTACGTGCCAATTAAACGTATCACTAAAGTTAAACCAATCAAGGTGATTAAGCGAATAACGTAATATCGCTTTATAAATCTGGTAAATAATGGTATACTAAAAATATGATTTACTTTGGAGGAGTAGTATGGAATCAAATTGGAAACTAAAAGTAGAAGCATGGTTAACTAACCCCAAGTTAGATCCACAATTAAAAACAGAATTAGAAATGATGGATGAAAAAAACAAAGAAGATGCCTTTTATACGGACTTGCAATTTGGTACAGGTGGTATGCGAGGAGTAGTTGGTGTAGGTACAAATCGCATGAACATTTATACCATTAGAAGAGCTAATGTTGGTTTTAGCCAATACTTATTGAATAAATATCCCAATCAAGCTCACCGTGGAGTTGTTATTGCTTATGATAATAGGCATTTTTCTAAGGAATTTGCGTTAGAATCAGCTAAGGTGTTAGCTACCCATGGTATTAAAGTCTATTTATTTACCTCATTAAGGCCAACACCAGAATTATCATTTGCGGTTCGCTACTTGAAGGCAATTGGCGGTATCGTTATAACCGCAAGTCACAATCCACCTCAATATAATGGTTATAAGATTTATGACCATAATGGCTGCCAATTAGTGCCTGAATTAGCAGACGAAGTTATCGCTTATGTTGAACAGTGTGAAGATGTCTTTGGTATTGATGTCATCTCTGAAGAAGAAGCTTTGGCCCAAGGATTATTGGTGTATATTGATGAAGCAGTGGACAGGGCTTATTTAGATCAAGTTAAGACAATTCAACTTAATCCTGAACTTGATAAATCTATCTTAAGAATTGTCTTTTCCCCTTTACATGGAACAAGTAATGTACCTGTAAGAACGTTATTAAAAGAATGTGGGTATAATAATCTCTTTGTAGTAGAAAGTCAATGTGTACCTGATCCTAATTTCAGTACTGTAAAATCACCTAATCCCGAAGATGGTAGTGCTTTTGAACTTGCGATTAAGTTAGGCAAAGAAAAAGATGCTGATATTTTAATCGCGACAGATCCCGATGCAGACCGTGTAGGGCTAGCGGTTAAGAACTCAGAAGGAGAGTATACGCTACTCACTGGTAATCAAACAGGAGCACTCCTCATTCATTATATTCTGACGCAAAAAGTTGCCCAAGGGACCTTACCTAAAAATGGGGTTGTCTTTAATACGATTGTTACTAGTGACTTTGGCGCACATATTGCGAGAAGTTTTGGTTTAGAAGTCCAATCTACCTTAACAGGATTTAAGTTTATTGGTGACAAGGCTGAAGAAATCCGCCATTTAGGCAAACAATTCGTCTTTGGTTATGAAGAATCCTACGGTTATTTGATCGCTGATTTCGTCCGTGACAAGGATTCAATCCAATCAGTGCTTATGTGTGCCGAAATGGCAACGTACTATAAACACCAAGGCAAGAGTTTACTCGAGGTGCTAAATGAACTGTATGAGACTTATGGTTACTATTACGAATCACTAATTAATATCAACTTATTAGGAATCGAAGGCTTGCAAAAAATTGATAAAATCTTGACTGATTTCCGTAATAATCCACCCAAAACGGTTAATAGCCTTGAAGTTAAAGTAATTGAGGATTATTTAGTAAGTAAACGTTATGATGCGAATAACATCAGTGAACTAACCCTACCTAAATCCAACGTTTTAAAATATATCTTAGCTGATGGCTCTTGGTTCGTTTTAAGACCCTCTGGTACTGAACCTAAGCTAAAGATTTATGTTGGTGTGAAGGGTAATAGTTTAACAGATAGTAAAACGAAAAACGAAAGTATTAAACAATACATACTAGATCGAATTGATAAGATTGGAGGTTAACATGAATAAAGAATTAGCGGTAAAAAATCGAAGTAAACTCCTTCCTTTAATTAAGGATAACTCGATCGTTGTTGTTTTTGCGGGCAAAGCACCACACCGCAGTGCTGACCAAGCTTATCCCTTTACTCCCATTCGTTCTTTCTACTATTTAACTGGATTAACAAGAGAAGAGTTTATCTTAGTGGTCCTTAAATATGACAATAAAGTAAAGGAACAACTGTTCATTACAAAACCTGATCCCGACATTGAAAAATGGATTGGGATTAGATTACGGGCGCATGAAGCTAGTGCCATCTCAGGTATTGAAAGTGTAAGTTATGTGGAAGATTTTCCAGGTTATTTAAACCAAGCATTTAGTAACCATCATTTTGAAAATATTTATATTGATATCGAAAATTATCCTGGTAACCCAGGCTTGGACTTTGCGCATGAAGTTCAAAGAACTCATCCCTATCTCCAAATCCATAATGTAAAACATCTCATTGATGATTTACGTACTATTAAAGAACCAGAAGAAGTAGAAAACATCCGAAAAGCTATTGAAATTACTAATAAAGGTATTCAAGCGGTAATGAAAAATTGTCGTCCTGGTATCTATGAAAAACAATTAGAAGCTTATTTTGACTTTGAAGTAAAATACAACTTAGCTGATTGTACTTCATTTAAAACAATTATGGCTAGTGGTAAGAATGCGACAATTCTTCACTATGAAGAAAATGATCATCTATTAGAGGATGGTAAATTGGTACTCTTTGATTTAGGTGTTGAGTATCAACATTACTGTTCAGATATAACGAGAACAATTCCGATTAATGGTAAGTTTTCACCTCGACAACGAGAAGTATATGAAGCGGTACTTAGAGTAAATGAAGCAATGATCAATTTAATTAAACCAGGGATGACCTATGGAGAATTCTTAGATACCGCGAAGGACATGCTTGCCGAAGAATGCATTAAATTAGGTCTAATTACCGATAAAAAAGATGTTGGTAAGTACTATTACCACGGTATTGGTCACTTCTTAGGTCTTGATGTGCATGATGTGGGTCGGCGAGAATTCAAAGAACGGGTCCTAGAACCAGGCATGATTTTAACAGTTGAACCTGGGCTCTATATCGCTGAAGAAGAAATAGGTGTGCGCATCGAGGATGATGTATTAGTAACTGAAACAGGTTGTGAAAATCTCTCCAAATCTATCATTAAGTCTGTAGATGAAATCGAAAGATTCATGGAAAAATCTAGGACTTAAGCGGTTGAAGGGGTATGTTAGAAGTTCGGTTTATTTATGAGTATTGTGGGAGAGCTGTTAATGAGTACACAATTGACACAGGTAAGTATAAACTTAGCGCTTTAAACCTTGGTGCGACACTGACAAAAATCATTGTACCTAATAAAAATGATAAGCTCGAGAGTATTCTTTTAAGGTATCATGATTATAAGTTGTACAAAGAAAATCCTTATTTTCTTGGCGCTTTAGTTGATGTCAATAATTTTAGAAAGAATAAAAAAGTCTACAATTATCATTTTGATTGTACACCACTAGAAAATGGCTTAATCTTTACTTATCAAACCGATGCTAAATATATTCAAGTGGTATACCTCTTAATTGATGATAAATTGGTTATTAGTTATGAAACTAACTTAAATCTTCATCTAGGGCATATATTATTCTTTAACCTTTCTGGTAATGTTAAGGAAGATATTTTAAATCACACTTGTCTTCTTGATCACAATAAACTAGATTATGCGCAGCGATTTAAGTTTTTTAAGCATTATCCAATTAATAATAAGATTGAACTTACTTATGAAAATGGTATTAATTTAGCAGTAAATAATATCACTGATGCTTATGTTAATACAGGAACTTACTTTCGGAAAAAGCACTTAATTAACTTGGGTAAAAAAGCGATAAAAAACATTGGGTTAGGTATATTAGTTAAAGGTAATAAAACCATTGAATACACCTTTTCAATAAGGGGTGGGATAGATGAAAGTTTATGAGTATGCTCGGATTCGTGGCGTTAAAAGTCGGGATGTGGTAAGAAAACTTAAGGAATTGGGTTATAAGCATGTAAAAAATCATCTGTCCCTTGTTCCTGAAAAGATTATTCCTGACCTTGACTTAATGGAAATTGCGAGTATAAAGAAAAAAGAAAAACCTAAACCTAAGTTATCTGTTATCGTATCGTTAGAGTGTGCTCCCTTTAAGAAGGAAGGAATCGGGGATTTAGTCTATCAGAAACTACGCTACTGTTCACTTGATGAAAATCAAGCGATAGTTATTATGCCAAGATATCATCTTGATAGTCAAATCTTAGAGCGTGCCTATGATCTAGTAATTGAGGTAAATCATAATGAATATCCAGTAAGTATTTATCAAACAACTTATAAAGGCAACCTTTTCTTCTTTATAGCTAACCCCTTATTTGAAAGGGATTTAATATATGGTTATGTTGATGACCCTATAAGGTTTGCGATATTTACCAAAGCCAGTGTAGAAGTAATTAAAAGAATGACTACGCCTATAGATATCATCAACATCCATGATTGGCCTTTAGGTTTCTTTCCACTTCTTTTTGAAGAAGAATATAATAATGCAAATAAACCATTGATTGAATTTAGTGTTTATGGACCGACATATCAAGGTATTTATGGTGTAGAAGTCTTAATAGATGTTTTTGGGTTGGATAAGAAATACTTTTATGATAATCATTTAGCTGAATATGCTCATAGTGTTAATTTCTTAAAAACTGGCTTGGTTACTTGTGATATGCTTGATGTAGATACTCCAGTATTAGAATTATTAAGAAGTAGTTATTTGCGTGAGTTTATCTATGATAATAAATTAAAACATTAATGATCAATAATCTAAATTTAAATAATAACTAATAGTTTTAAAGTAAAAAAATCAGACATCACTTAATAGGTGATATCTGATTTTTTACTTATTTATCCTTATTCTCTGTTAATTCTAAGAATAATTCAATATTTTCTTTAATAAGTTCAAGAGAACTTCGCCAGAAGTTGACATCTGTAACATCAATACCAGCTTGTTTAGCGACATCTTCAACAAGCATCTTACCAGTTGCTTTTAAGATTTCATCATAGTGTTTTAAGAAACCCTCTTTATCATTTAAATATTGAGCATATAAACCTTTGGCAAATAATAGACCAAAAGCATAAGGCCAGTTATAGAAGGATAGGCCAGAACTATAATAATGTGGTTTATTCAACCAAGCATAAGGGTTAATATAATTGTGATCTAACCCATCACCAAAACTTTCTTTAACAGCTTCCCGCATGATGTCTTGAAGCTCTTTAGAGTTGAGCGGATGATCTAAGCGACGTTCAAAGACTGCTTTTTCAAAGATGAAACGTGATAAGATATCACAAATGATAATGGTAAAATCTTGAAGTTGAGATTCAATTAAGGCTAGTTTTTCTTCATCAGTGGCTTCATTAATGATCGCGTTCATCACGATAGTTTCACAGAAAGTTGAAGCTGTTTCCGCCAACGGCATGGGGTAATGTGAACTTAAGACATTGTTTTCAAAGATGCATTCGCCATGATAAGCATGCCCTAGTTCATGGGCGATAGTAATGACATCACTAAGATTACCATTGAAGTTGGTTAAGATACGACTTTCTTTTATAGATCTAATATTGTGACAGAAGGCACCACCAACTTTACCCTTTCTGGGGTATACATCTATCCAATTGTTTTCAAACGCTCTTTTCGCCACATTAACTAATTTATCACTAAAAGTCGCAAAGTTTTTGAGAATGAATTCTTTCGCCTCTTCATAAGTATAAGTTTTGGTTATTTTACCAATCGGTGCTGTTAAATCATATATAGGTAAGCCATTTTCATGACCTAGAAGGTGAGCTTTTCTTCTTAGGTACTTATGGAAATGAGGTAAATATTCATACATCGCTTGTAACATTGCATCAAGGGTTTTATTCGAAGTTCTCGATTTATCAAGCGATTCTTCTAAAGCATCTTGATAACCCCGTAACCGGGCGACAAAGTTTACCTCTCCTTTAATACTGCTTAAGCACATAGCGATACTATCATCGATTTTTTGATAAGCTTCTTGCATACCTAAATATGCAGCTTTTCTTGTTTCTTGGTCGGGGGAGTGGAGGAGATTACTAACTTCAGTTATGGTATAGGTTTTAACTTCATCTTTTATTTTAACTTGTACTTCTAACTTACTAGTTAAGAGGGATTGTAATTGACTCCAAGCTAGCGAGCCAGTTTGGCGCATTTTACTTATGATCTCTTCTTGTTCATCACTTAGTTGATGTTTAGCTTTGCTTTGTAAATCGAAGAGATAGAAGCGATATTCCTGATATTCCTTGCGTTCCATCAGTTCATCTAGATATTCATATTTGCCGATAAACTTTGTAACTTTCGCGAAACAAGGTGTTGCTTCTGCTAGTAACATCTGTACTTTCGCTAGGAATTTATTCGCATCTTCATTAGTGGTATCAGCACTACGGGTTAGACTGATGAAAGGATAAATCTTTTCAATTAGTAGTGATAATTCTTCATCAAACTTTATAAGATCTTGAAGTTTTCGTTCAAAATCTTCATAATCGCGACAATTATTTTCGACATATTCCTTATAAGTTTGCAAATCATTCGCTAATTTTTGCAAGTCATTTTGAAATTCAGGACTATCAAAACTAGGGTAGAGTTTTGTCAAATCATATTTAATTATTTCCATAGTGAACCTCCTTAGTTCGATTATAGCACAAGCACTTTTATTTTTGAAGGTAACTTAACTTGACTAAGTTAAAAAAATATTGACATTAGTCAGAAAAACTAACAGACTTCGACATTCATATACAAATATAATAAAATTGAGCCAAGTTAAACAGGATTAAGGGGGGAATTTCGATGAAATATGCAGAAATGAAAGCACTAATCACAGATATTAATGTACTCTTGTTTATCCATGATATTATGTATTTACAGGAAAAGGAAGAAACTTTTAGTTCCTCAAATACATATAAAGAGTTACATGAACCTAATATTATTACGATTATAAAATATCTTAAAAATGTGATATTAGTTACTTTAGGTTTTATATGTATTTTAATCTTAATAAAACATGTAACCTTTTCATCTTCTTATATTAAGTATACGACAGTATTAATCTTATCAATTATCTTCGGTATCTTATTTGTAAGAAGTAAAACGGACTTTGTTTTATTAGGATACCAATTAAAAGCAAAAAAAGCTGTCCAATTTGCCTTGGCTAATTATAACTACCAAGAATTTGTGATTTTCTTGGATTGTTACTTGAGTGAAGAATCTACTAAAAATTATTCACCTACATATTAATAACAGAAAGGGATGTTACGTATGTGACATCCTCTTCTATTTTGTGTAAAAAATATAGTAACTTACCTGAAAACATATTATAATAGTCGTAGATTTAGTCACGAGGAGTGAAACTAATGGATGTTCAAATACGGATTAAGGAAATAAGAGAGTTACTTGAAAGATATAATTATGAGTATTATGTCCTCGATAATCCTTCTGTTAGTGACCAAGAATATGATAGACTTATGCAGGAGTTAATACGCTTAGAAGAAGCACATCCTGAACTCATCACCCCTGATTCACCTACTCAACGGGTAGGGGGTAAACCTCTTGATGAGTTTAAGAAAGTAACTCATGCAAGACCCATGTTATCTTTAGGCAATGCCTTTTCGAAAGAGGAGATTCTTGCTTTTCATGAACGGGTAAAAGAAGTTATTCCAAATCCAGTCTACACTTGTGAATTAAAAATTGATGGTTTGGCTGTATCCATCCATTATCGTAATGGTGAGTACTTTTTGGCTGCCACCCGTGGTGATGGCATTACTGGTGAAGATATTACCTTAAATGTAAGAACAATTAAGAGTGTGCCATTAAGGTTAAAAGAACCTGTTGACATCGAAGTCCGGGGCGAAATCTATATGCCCAAAGCTAGTTTTGAAAAACTAAATGAAGAACGAGCAAATAATGGATTACCATTGTTTGCGAACCCTCGCAATGCGGCAGCAGGTAGTGTAAGAAATCTTGACCCCAAAGTAACCGCAAGTAGAAATCTCAATGTCTTCTTATACCATGTACCCGATGCTTTAGAGCGAGGGATTAAATATCATAGTGAAGCTTTAGATTATTTAGACCGTTTAGGATTACGGACGAATAAAGAACGTCGTATTTGTAAGAGTATTGAGGAAGTGTATGACTTCATCGACTATTGGTCCAAACATCTTCATAATTTACCGTTTGAGATAGATGGTTTAGTTATTAAAGTCGATGATTTAGAAGCACAGGAACAATTAGGATTTACTGCCAAAACACCAAAATGGGCAATCGCCTATAAATTCCCAGCAGAAGAGGTAACCACAGTATTAAAAGATATCATCTTCACTGTAGGTCGTACAGGTAATATTACTCCTAATGCGATTCTAGAACCTGTAAAAGTATCGGGAACGATTGTTCAACGGGCTACCTTGCATAATGAGGACTTTGTGAAGGAAAGAGATATTCGCATTGGTGATAAAGTAATTGTTCGGAAAGCTGGCTACATTATTCCTGAAGTAGTAGGACCTGTCGTAGAAGCAAGAACAGGAGCGGAAAGACCGTTTAAGATGATTGAAAACTGTCCTGTTTGTGGATCAAAATTAGTTCGGAAAGCAGGCGAAGCAGATCATTACTGTTTAAATCAAAACTGTAAGGCGAGAAATATTGAGGCATTAATTCATTTTGCGAGTCGCGATGCGATGAATATCGAAGGTTTAGGGGAAAGAAGTATTGAATACTTCTTCAATTTAGGGTTAGTAACTTCCATCCCAGATATTTATCGATTAAAGAAGGAAGATATCATAGGCTTAGAAGGTTTTCAAGAAAAGAGCGCTACGAATCTAATTAATGCGATTGAAAAATCCAAAGAAAATAGTCTAGAAAGATTATTGTTTGGCTTAGGTATAAGGTATGTGGGTAGTAAAGTAGCTTCTACTTTAGCGAAAACCTTTAAATCCATGGATGAATTAATGAATAAAACTTATCTAGACTTTATGCAAGTTAACGATATTGGGGAAGTTATAGCCCAAAGTCTAGTGGAATACTTCCAAGACCCAGATAAACGTGCACTCATCCAAACCTTAAAAGAAATGGGACTAAACATGCGCTATCTTGGTCAAGAAACTATGCAAACAGAAGAATTTGCTGGTAAAACCTTTGTCTTAACTGGTGCCTTGTCCATGAAACGTGATGAGGCGAAAGCAATAATTGAGAGGTTAGGAGGGAACGTTGCCAGTAGTGTAAGTAAAAAGACTGATGTAGTAATTGCGGGTGAAGATGCTGGTAGTAAACTCATAAAAGCGAAGGAATTAAATATTTCAATTTGGAATGAAGAAACATTTAAGGAAAAGATTAAACCATATATTTAGGGGAATCTTTTCCTCTAATATTTTTGCCCAAGAACTAGTGTATCTTAAGGGCAATACGAATGGATATGTGCGAGAAAAAATTGTCTTAAATAATGAAGAAGTTTATGCGATTAGCACTGATCGTGATTTATATTTAATTAAGGATAAGAGTATTGTCCAAGCCATTAACTTAAATCAGACTGTCATTTTTTTAGAAGTAGTAAGTGATGTAAATAATAATGGCTATGATGAAATATTGATTTTTACTAATTCAAATAATTTGGATAATATCTATTTATATGATTCAAAGGAATATGAGTTAGTATTTAAAACAGCAATCACGATGAGTGCTTATAACTTATATCATGATAAAGATCTTCCAAGTGGGTATTATGATGTAATTGTCCCAGTCGAAAGTTATCGCGTAAAAGATATTCTTCTTTATGGTGTTGCAGGTTATAAGGCTTTCATACTAGATTTACAATCAAGTAATTTCATATGGGAAGAATTGTTTTTGGATAATCTCTGGGATATTGAACTAATCGGCGATATCGATAAGGATAAACATCAGGACGTTATGGTTATCCAACAACGAGGGAATCTCTTAGCTTTATCTGGTCAAACTGGTAAGGTAATCTATGAATCGAAGAAACCTGATCCGGTAAAATCAGAAATAGGGATGGTCTTATCTTTGGTATATCGGGTAGTGGAAAAACAACATTAATAAATATATTAGGTGAATTAATTCTTCTATATGAGGGTAAATCAATTAAGAGTTAAATAGTTAACAATTAGCATCAGTTATATGTTAATTGAAATTATTAAAACATAT
>JAAYWZ010000177.1 GCA_012516175.1 Bacilli bacterium | reverse complement strand
TTCTAATACTTCTTTAGATTTCATTATAAACATCTCCTTTTAAGATGATTATATCAATATATTTATTTAAATATCAATTATTTTTATTAAAATTCTTTAATATTCTTTATCAATTTAATTAATTTTAATAACTATACCTAGCATATTTCAATGCTTCAAAAATGCGATAGGCATCAAAGCGGTCAATATTATCAGCATCACTTAAACACTTCGCAAATGGCGTCTTCACACCTTCAAAATCGGCTTGATCATCCACATGAATCGCAATTCCATAAAGGATGTCGTTTTCTACTTCTTTAGAGAATTGTAAAGATTCGACAAAAGGTCTTGCAATTTTTGCTGATAATCTACCATGATTTTTCCAATCTTCATCAGTTTTAAATTCATAAATATAACTTATATCATGTAATAAGCAAGCTACTACCAGTGCTTCGATATCAAAACCTTCTTTTTCTGCTATCACTTTACCGATGTTGGCCACTCTAAAGGTATGTTCTAGTCGATAACGTTTTGCATCAGGATGATTATTTAAGTATTCACTTTGATTGAATTTATCAATGAGAAAACTAATGGTTTTCTTTATCCGCTCCATTTCATACCCTCCATATTAGATTTCTCAATATTATAACATTAAAACGTAAAAAATGGCAGAACTAACCTGCCATTTTCTTTAGAATCATACTAAGGGTATCGACATCCCTTAATCCTGATAATGTATATTTACCATTAAACAAGTAGTATGGTACCCCTGTAATGCCTAGTTTCGCTGCCTGACGTTCATCTTTCCTTACTTCATTGCTAAAGGCTTGAGAATTAATTATTCGTAGAACCTCTTCGCGATTTAGACCTACTTCTTCAGCTAAACTTGCTAGAACCTCTATATCATCAAGAAACTTACCTTCAGTAAAATAAGCTCTAAAAAGTCCTTCAGTTATTTCTCTACCTTTACCCTTTGTTTCTGCATATTTCATTAAACGATGGGTATTAAAGGTGTTTGTTTGTTTCATTCCTTCAATATAATAATCTAAGCCATATCCTTGAGCGAGGAGTTTTACGTTCTCATTCATCTTTTGTGCTTCTTCTAAAGTTATCCCATATTTTTCTGCTAAACGGACATTAATCGAAGTATTACGATCACTTATTTCATTGGGGTCTAATTCAAAACTCTTATAAATAACCTCAATTTGGCCAACTAAACCAGTTTCTTTTAAAGCCATTTCAAGACTCTTTTTCCCCATGTAACAAAAAGGACAAATGAAATCAAACCAAACTTCAAGTCTCATAATTAGTCCCTATACTCTTAATATTCCTCGGAAACCCCTAACAGCATAATAAGAATCTGCACCATTATGATATACGAAAACTGTATTGTAGCGTCTATCTCCAAAGATGGCGCCACCGAGTTTTCTTATGCTATCTGGTGTTTTCAGCCAACTGGAAGTTTTGGTGTCAAATTCACCAAGGCTTTGTAAATAACGATATTCAGTTTCCGTCATCAATTCAATACCCCAAGCTTCAGCTAATCCAAGAGCACTTTGTTCAGGGGGGAATTTCTTCCGTTTAATCCTAGCTTCCTCATCGTAACAAGTGTTGACTCTCCCTTTTGGAGTTTCTTTAGCACAATCACAAAAGATATATTCATCTTTTTCTGCATCATATAGTATCACGTCAGGTTCACCACCGGTTTGTTCCATATTATATAATGCCCATAGTTTTTCGGGATCCGCTTCTAAGCGTTTTTCGACTTCCTCCCACTTCAAACCTTCATGGCGATTCATGTTGTTTAAAAAGCGGACTTTAAGCGTAGTTAATAATTCTTCTTTCATCTCTAAAGATAGATTAGTCATTAACTTCATCCTTTCTTATAAATTTAGCCAAAGGAAAATCAATATTATTAATATTCACTTGCCAATATAATAAGCGGTCTTGGTACACTTGTAGTTTTTCTCTGATTATCGTTTCATAATCTTTCTTACCATTTTTTAAAATAAGCGCTGTTAACTCATAAATAGCGAGCCCTAAAGCGTGGGTTTTAGCATGTACAGTTGATGCCGCATGGGCTATCGCTTGCGCTAGTAAGCTAAATTCTAAATCATCTAGATCTTTCCTAACAGCGTGACATTCTAAAATAAACCTTTTTGCGGTTGGCATTTTTATTTCACCTTTAGCCCATGCCATACTCATTTCTAAGCACTTACGTGGACGAGTTTCTTGTGGATATTTACTTTCAAATTCATTTAAGGTGAAAGTGGCACAATCAAAAGCCCACATAACTACTGCCCGCCTATTGGACACTTTAATTAGTTCATAAAGAGGTTCTAAACAAGGACTTTGTTTAGAAAAGAATAACCTATTTTTCTTCTTTATGCGTCTAGCTACATCACTAAACATTTAATAATCTCTCCCGCAACACTCTCTTGTTTCTATAATATCAATAAATAGGATATTAGCCAAATCATATACTTTCTGTTAATTATATTTATCAATATAGACAGTTCCATCGCTTTGAAGTTGTGCATAAAGAACTTCTTTTTCGCTATTTACTCCTTGCTTCTTTAGTTCATTAAATAACCACTCTTTAGTTAAATTAACTTCTAAGAGATTTTTTTCAACTATTTTACCATCAATAATTAAGTCCATTGGCAAATATTGATTTGTTTTCGGAATTAATCCCATATCTTTTCTTTTAACATTTTCATATTCTGGATACTTCAATATGGTTAATTGTCCATTAGTCTCCAAAATCGCATATTCTACTTCTTTAATAGAAAAAACATCTTTTTCGCGTAACATCATCATGAGATTATCAATATCAACGCCTACACGAAATAATTCTTGCTTTTGAATTCTACCTTTCTTAATCACAATCGTCGGCTGTCCCTCAAAAAAGTCACTTAATTTAGGACACTTTAAAATTAAGATACTTACAATGGTAGTTAAAAGTGCCCAGATGATTAATCCCCAAATAGTCACTTTAAATTGTTTCCATTCGTAATCAACCATATTAGCCGCAATTGAGCCAATGGTAATTCCTGTCACATAATTAAAAAAGGTTAACTGTGACATTTGCTTCTTACCAAGTAAACGAGTAATTATCAAAAGCACAAAGAAACTTATCACTGTATTGAGGATTACTTGCCAGACATTTGTTGTACCAATTTCCATTTGATTCACCTCATCCGAGTTCTTCCTCAATATAGTTTGTGTAATTTTGCGAAAAAATGAATAAAAGAAGGTTGAAGTGATATGATCCCCTTAAAGTAGACAGTACTAAAAAATAAAATGTACTATCTACAGAAAGGGGATTTTTCATTTGGGAAGAAAAGCTAAGTTAAGTAAAGAAATGAAGTTAAGAATAGTTCAAGAATATTTAGATGGAAATA
>JAAYWZ010000176.1 GCA_012516175.1 Bacilli bacterium | reverse complement strand
TAAAGATAATAGACGCATTTTGTACACCACAACCAGCACTATTACTTAAAGCATATTTAATCGTGCGACTTAGCGCTTGATTGGGAGTATAATTCAAATCACATTCGGGATCCGGTTCTAATAGATTGATCGTTGGGGGGACAAGATCATCTTGAACTGCCTTAACACAGATTACTGCCTCAATCGCTCCAACTGCTCCTAAAGCATGTCCAGTCATAGACTTTGTCGAACTGATATTGACATGATAGGCGTGTTCACCAAAAGCCTTCTTTATCCCTAAAGTCTCTAAGCGGTCATTATAGGGAGTAGAAGTGCCGTGGGCATTTATATAATCGATATGCTCTGGTTTTATATTCGCATCAGCTAATGCTTGGAGGAGACAACTTGTGATACCCTCTGCACTCTCATCGGGTGCAGTAATATGATAAGCATCACATGTTGTCCCATACCCTACAATTTCTCCGAGGATTTCTGCACCACGCTTTTTCGCATGTTCCAATTCTTCTATAATGAGAACGCCTGCTCCTTCTGCCATCACAAAGCCACTTCTTCTTTTGTCAAAGGGAATTGAAGCCGCGTTAATATCATTATCCATATTTAAGGCCTTCATGGCGGTGAATCCTCCTACCCCTAATTCATTAATAGCTGCTTCGCTTCCACCCGCAAAGGCTACATCAATGTAACCATCACGAATATAACGGAAGGCTTCGCCAATCGCATTAGTTGAGGCACTACATGCAGTAACCACAGGTAGAGACGGACCCTTGGCTTGATACTTAATCGCAATATGACCACCAATTAAGTTAATAATCGCATTAGGAATGAAAAAGGGAGAAACCCGGTCAGCACCTTTCTCATAAGCTTTCCGACTTTCATCATTAATTGTTCCTAATCCACCAATACCACTTGCCATAAAGGTGCCAAAGCGATAAGGATTAATCCTAGCTTTATCTAACCCTGCTTGGAGGTATGCTTCTTGAGCAGCGATTAATCCAAAAATAATCGCTCGATCTAATCTTTTCGCATCACGTTTATCTAAAAAATCTTCAGGATTTAAATTTTTCACTTCTCCTGCGATTTTTACTTTCATGTTACTAGTGTCAAAAAGGGTAATATAATCAATCCCATTCTTCCCAGCTTTAATTGCTTCCCAGGTATCTTTGACATTGTTTCCTACTGATGTAACAGCTCCTAAACCAGTTATTACTACCCGTCTTTTCATTATTAATCCCCCTTAATACATCACTAAACCGCCATCACAATTGATGACTTGACCTGTTATGTAACTAGCTAAATCACTAACTAAGAAAGCAACTAGATTAGCAATATCTTCTGGTTTACCTAATCTTTCTAAAGGTATATTCTTTAAGTACTCTTGTTTAATCTCCTCAGGTAACACTTCAGTCATCTTTGTTTCAATAAAACCTGGTGCTACCACATTACAGTTCACATTGCGTTTCGCAAGTTCGCGCGCTAATGATTTAGTTAAACCGATAATCCCGGCTTTCGAAGCTGCATAATTGGTTTGCCCGATATTACCGATTAATCCAACTACACTCGCAATATTCACAATTTTACCATCGCGTTGTTTTGCCATCACCTTGGCTGCATGCTTTGAGCAGTTCCAGGTTCCTTTTAGGTTCACATTGATGATTCGATCAAACTCTTCCTCTTTCATCCGTAAAATCAACGTATCTGCGGTCACTCCCGCATTATTAACTAAAATATCTAAACGATTGAACTTTTCTACCGCAAAATTGATGAGTTTTTCTGCCTCACTAAAATTAGCGACATTCGCTTGGACATAATAAGCATCCTTGCCCAATGCTTTGATTTCGGTAACAAGGTTCTCTGCTTCTTTTGAACTTGAATTATAGTTAACAATGACAGTGGCGCCAAGACTCGCTAGTTTTAAACTAATAGCCCTACCTATTCCGGTCGCACCACCTGTCACAATCGCTATTTTATTAGTTAAATCCATGCCTTCACCTTCTCTAAATCTTCTAAGGTATTAATCGAAACAACTTCCGCATCGCGGAGAATCTTCTTCACAAAACCACTTAAAACATTACCTGGGCCTATTTCAATAAACTTAGTTACACCATCTTGACGAATTCTATTGATACTATCTTCAAAATATACACTACTTTCAATCTGGAGTTTCATCACTTTTTGTAAATCTTTAATATCTAAGTAATCAGAAGTTGCATTCATAATAATGGGTACTTCAGGAGTGTTATGTGGTATAGTTTGAACATACCTGTAAATATCCCATGCTGC
Organism: Bacilli bacterium; assembly: GCA_012516175.1. GTDB lineage: Bacteria > Bacillota_I > Bacilli_A > Haloplasmatales > Haloplasmataceae > JAAZCR01. The sequence goes on along the minus strand of JAAYWZ010000176.1, from coordinate 7,806 downwards.
ATTTTCCATGAGTCCCGTATGAAAGCCACCACTTACATTTAAAGGGACAACACGTTTGGCTCCTGTATTTAGGGCTCTTTGACTTGCTTCATCAACTGCATCAATCATCCCACCAATTACCAATTGACCAGGACAATTGTAATTGGCAATAGCCACTAAACCTATTTCCTCTGTAACTAAACTGCAGATTTTTTGTAAAGTATGACGGTCCAGTCCTAAAATGGCACACATTTTCCCCGGAACATTCTTAGCACAAACTTCCATCGCTTCCGCTCTTCTTTTAACTAAGTTTACAATTTGTTCAAAATTAAAGACACCAGAGGCATAGAGCGCTGTATATTCACCTAAACTAAAACCCGCCACTACCTGGGGTTTAAGGTTAGTTACTTTCTTTAAGGTTTCATAAATCCCGATACTTGTAACTAAGATTGCTGGTTGGGTATACTGGGTTTGATTAAGTAAACTATTTTCGGTAAATATTAAGTCTTCTAACTCATAACCTAATATTTCATTGGCTGTTTCGTAAAAGGGTCTTACATCTTCTAACTCATAAAAACTTCTTCCCATCCCTTGGTACTGAGCACCCTGACCAGCGAATAAAACCGCAATTTTACTCATGATGCCCACCTAGAGGATTTGGAGGGAGTTTTTATAATTTTCGATATCGGCGAATAAATCCTCGATTATTTGTTTTACAGGTCGTACCTCTTTTACTAACCCAGCTATTTGGCCAGCCATGAGGGAACCATTATCGACATCCCCCTCAAACACAGCTCGTCTTAAAGAACCTAATGTTAAGCGTTCTAACTCTTCCAAAGTTGCACCTTTCGCTGCCATGTCGAGATATACTCTTGCCATTTTATTTTTAATAACCCGGACTGGTGCCCCCGTCGTTCTACCAGTAACAACGGTATCGGTATCACCTGCCTCAATAACTTTTCGTTTATAATTCTCATGAATAGGACATTCTTCACTCGCCAGCATTACTGTCCCAACTTGGACACCCTTTGCGCCTAAGGCGAAGGCTGCAAGAACCCCTCTACGGTCCGCAATGCCACCAGCAGCGATAACAGGTATCTTTACAGCATCTACTACTTGTGGCACGAGAACCATCGTAGTTAATTCACCAATATGACCACCAGCTTCGGTACCTTCAACAATAACCGCATCAGCACCATTTCGTTCAACTCTTTTCGCGAGTGCCACGCTTGGCACAACAGGAATCACGATGATTCCAGCTTTCTTCCAAGCTTCCATATATGGTCCAGGATTACCAGCACCAGTAGTTACCACTTGGACCTTCTCTTCCGTCACCATTTGGGCAATATCCTTCGCATGAGGTGACATCAACATGATATTAACCCCAAAAGGTTTATCGGTTAGTTCGCGGCATTTTCTAATTTCTTGTCTTATCGTTTCTGCATCATTGGCACCTGAGGCAATTAAACCTAATCCTCCCGCATTACTAACTGCTGATGCAAGTTTATGAGTTGCGATATTAGCCATCCCACCTTGAATTAAGGGATACTTAATGTTTAATAATCCCGCAATATTCTTCATAGAAACCTCCTATAATGTGATTAGTCCAGCACCATAGGTAAATCCTGACCCAAAGCCAACAAGGAGAATCTTTTCTAAAGAAACCTTTTCTCTACTTTTTAGATACTCATCTAAGGCGATGGCGATACTAGCGGCACTGGTATTACCATATTCATCAATGTTTAGAAAGAATTTATCCAAAGCAACATTTAAACTTTTCGCTACACTATGGATGATACGATAATTTGCTTGATGGGGAATAATCTTATCAATATCATTAATCGTTAGATTAAGGTCATTCAGTACTTTCAGAATTGCTTTTTCGACCGCAGCAGTCGCAAACTGATACACCTTTTTACCATCCATATGGATGTAGCGATCAACATATAAGGTTTTATCCAATTCGCCACAACTAGTAGTATAGAAGTAAGCATTTTCGGTATCACTATTCTCTAAGATGAAAGCTCCTGCTCCATCACCAAAGAGCACACAAGTGTTACGGTCAGTAAAATCAATGACCTTTGACATTACTTCAGCTCCGATAACTAACGCATGCTGGTATTTCCCACTATTAAGTAAACTTGAAGCTACTTCTAAAGCATATATCATTCCCGTACACCCACTGTTTATATCGAAACAGGTGATATCATTACCACTTAAACCTAATTTCGCTTGGACTAGGTTACTCACACCAGGACTACGATAATCTGGGGTAAAAGTAGCCACGATGATTAAGTCAATTAGATTCTTATCGTATTTAACCTTTTCTAAGGCATTTATTGCTGCTTTAGTGGCTAAATCAGAAGTATCTTCACCTTCGGCGATATGTCTTCTTTTAATTCCGGTTCGTTGTACAATCCATTCATCACTGGTATCGACCATTTTTTCTAAATCAAAATTTGTTAGTACCTTTTCCGGAATGTAGGTTCCCGTTGCGATTAGTTTGATGCTATTCTTGATCTTCTTCATCACTCTCAATTCCTTCATAAAAGTTTGTATCTAGTAACTGATTAATATTCGTTAGAGTACTAATAATCACATTAAATTCTTTACTACTCATATCCTTTAAGGCTTGAGTAAAGATTTCTTCATAAATTCTGGCATATAACTTAATTACCCGTAAACTCTTCTTAGTCAGGTAAAGGATAATAATGCGGCGGTCCTGTTTATGACGGTTACGAATCACATAACCTTTTTTTACCAGACTATTAACCGTAATTGATAGTGTCCCATGGGTGACTTTTAACTTATCGGCAATTTCACTCATTGATTTACTATTGGTCATCCCTATCATGTATAATACTTTCACCTCATTGGGAGTCACATCATCAATGCCATATTCTTTTAAGAATTTTCGCTCAAAAAACTGCAACTTAGATTCAAATTCAAAAAATAGATCACTTAATGTGTTTACATCAATTGGACTTTTCTTCATATGCACCGATATTCCGATATTTTTTGAACCTTCTGGTTAATAGTTCTTCAGGAGGTAATTTCTTTAACTCTTTAAGTTTATTAATGAGCTGCTTTTTTAAAATTTCAAAGGAGTACTTCGCATTATCCTGTAACCCGCTTGGAACTTCGGGTATAATCTTCTCAATTATCTTGTAATTATATAAATCTAAACTAGTTAGTTTCATAAGAGAAGCACACTGTTTAGCCCGTGTCACATCTTTATATAGAATGGTCGCAAAACCTTCTGGTGATAGGATGGAGTAAATCGCATTTTCAAACATCCAAATCTCATCGCTAACACCAATTGCCAAAGCACCACCTGATCCACCTTCACTTAAAACAATGGAGATGAGAGGTACCTTAAGCTTAATCATTTCTGCTAAATTTTTTGCGATGGCTTCTGCTTGCCCCCTTTCTTCTGCCCCAATCCCTGGATAAGCTCCAGGAGTATCAATAATATAGATAATTGGACGGTGGAACTTCTCAGCTTGTTTCATAAGTCTTAACGCTTTCCGATATCCTTCTGGATGGGGCATCCCAAAATTCCTTTTTATCTTTTCTTCCGTGGTAAGTCCTTTTTCTTCCGCAATCACTGTTACTGGCAATTTTCCTAAATAACCAATTCCACCAATGATAGCTTGATCATCACCAAAGTAGCGGTCACCATGGAACTCGATAAAATCATGTATTAGATAATTGATTAAAGTTTGGGCTGTTGGTCTTTTCGGATGCCGGGCTAGCAGGACCCGGTTCCATACTTGTTCATCTAACTGATTAACCATCTTAGTCCTCCTTTTTATGCATCAAGAGGATTTTTCCTAATACATTGCGTAAATCTTTACGATCACATATGAGGTCCACAAATCCCTTTTCTAATTGAAATTCAGCTGTTTGAAACCCTTCGGGTAAGTCTTGTTTAATAGTTTCTTTTATCACTCTTTGCCCCGCAAAGCCTATTAGACTTTTGGGTTCGCTAATGATAATATCACCTAACATAGCAAAACTCGCTGCCACTCCTCCCGTTGTAGGGTGAGTGAGAACAGAAATATACAGTAATCCTGCATCTTGATAATATTTGATGGCGGCACAGGTTTTCGCCATCTGCATGAGGGAAAAGATCCCTTCCTGCATCCGTGCTCCACCTGAAGCTGAAAAGATAATTAGAGCTAGTCGCTTTTCTAATGCTGTTTCAACTAGCCTTGTGACCTTTTCACCAACAACACTTCCCATACTTCCCATCATAAAGTGACTATCCAAGACTCCAATCGCAACTTTCTCCTTATTAATACTTCCTAATCCACAAATAAAAGCTTCAACTTCATTAGCTTTAGCTTGGTAACTCTTAATCTTTTCTTCATAATCAGGAAAATCCAATGGGTTACAAGTCTTTAGTTCTGTAAACAATTCTTGAAAACTACCTTTATCTAAAACCAGATTTAATCTTTCCCGTGCTGTTAAACGGAAATGGTAGTTACATTTAGGACATACTTTATAATTCTTAATAAAATCATCATTATAAATTAACTCGTGACATCCCTCACATTTAATAAATAAATCGCTAGGGATATCAATTTTCTCGTTCTTAACTGGCTTTTTCCTTACTCTGGTCCGAAAGATTTCGATTTTTGATTTACGATCTTCTAAGAAGTGTTCCATTATGCTTCGCTCCTTACTAGTTCTAAGAACCGTTTAATAAAGCTCGTATCGTAACTACCACGGACAAAATCAGGATTATGCATGATAAGGTATTGAAACTCAATATTGGTTTTAATCCCATCGATGACAAATTGTTCAAGGGCTACGCGCATCTTCCGAATTGCCTCTTTACGATTTTGCCCATGCACAATGAGTTTCGCTAACAATGAATCATAGTATGGTGGTACTACATAGTTACTGTAGAGGTGACTATCTAGCCTTACTCCAAATCCACCAGGAAACACTAAATTATTGATTTTCCCTGGTGAAGGAGCGAAGTTATGCTCCACATCTTCCGCATTGATGCGACATTCAATCGCATGACCAGTAAAGGTAATATCCTCCTGTTTAAAACTAAGTTCTTGACCATAGGCAATTTTGATTTGTTCCTTAACTAAATCAACACCCGTTACCATTTCCGTGATGGGATGTTCAACTTGAATACGGGTATTCATCTCAATGAAGTAGTAATTACCTTCCTTATCAACAACAAACTCTACCGTACCTGCACTTACATAACCTAAATATTTGGCAATTTTGACCGCATCTTTCCCCATTCTTTCTCTTAACTTTTCAGTAATAAAGGGACTTGGGGTTTCTTCAATCATCTTTTGGTTCCGTCTTTGAATGGAACAATCCCGTTCACCTAAATGGATGACATTACCATAATGATCAGCTAGGATTTGGATTTCAATATGACGGGGATTTTCAATTAGTTTCTCCAAATAGACACTGCGGTCACCAAAATTGGCATAGGCTTCAAGCATGGTTTTCTCAAAAGTCCTTGTTAATTCTTCTTCATTCTTCACAATACTGATCCCTTTACCCCCACCACCACTTGCAGCCTTAATTAATATCGGATAACCAATTTCTTGGGCAATCACTTTTGCTTCATCAAGGCTTTTTACTACACCATTGGACCCTTTAACCACGGGTACGCCACATTCTTGGGCGATTTTCCTCGCTCTCGCCTTATTACCACATTGTTCAATCACTTTACTACTAGGTCCAATGAATTTGATGTTACATTTCTCAACAATTTCCGCAAACTTCTCATTCTCTGATAAGAAGCCATATCCTGGATGAATCGCATTACATCCTGTCGCAATCGCAGCACTAATGATGTTATTCATACTTAAATAACTATTGGTGCTTTTTTCACTACCAACACAAATTGCTTCATCCGCAAACTTCACATGCAAGCTATCCGTATCTGCAGTCGAATAAATGGCCACAGAACTTATACCCAATTCTTTACAAGCACGGATAATCCTTAAGGCAATTTCCCCCCGATTCGCAACTAAGATCTTATTCTGCATCCTATACACCTACACAATGGTCATGATGACTTCATCAAAACCGACCGCTTCACCATTATTCACATGAATAGCCTCAATAACACCGCTAACGGGGGAAGTAATTTCATTCATAATCTTCATCGCTTCAATAATACAGAGCGTATCACCTTTATTAACATGTTGACCTACTTTCACAAAGGGTTCTTCTTGGGGACTACTAGCCGCATAGAAGGTACCTACCAGTGGTGATTTAACTTGGAATCCTGTGGTTTCCTTTTCTTTAACTTCATTGGGTTTTACTTCGCTTTCTTCCTTGACATAAACTGCCTTAGGGACATTATCTTTTTCTAGTTTTATCTTAAAGTTATCAAACTCGATTTCTAAGTGGGTGATATTGGAATTTTCAAAGTCTTTAATAATGCTTTGAATCTGTTTAAAGTCCATTGTGACCCTCCCATCCAAATTAGTTTGATGTTCAAAGTATATAAGTAAAAATTAAAGCGATAAAATTATCGCTTTAATTAACATGCTCCTCGAGATACTTCACGATGTCGGCTACAGTTTTTAGGTTTTGCGCGGCATCATCGGGTATTTGGATATTAAATTCATCTTCAATACTCATGACTAGTTCCACCGCATCTAAGCTGTCGGCTCCTAAGTCATCTTGTAAATTGGTTTCTAAAGTGATTTCTTCTTTTGAGACACTTAATTCATTACTAATTATTTCTCTTACTTTTTCAAAAATCATCTTTCTTCCTCCATCATACATATTTTATTCTTAATAATTCACATATCCTACAGCTAGCACTTGTAAACCCACATGTGCCACAATCGTAGCTGGCAAAGTAAAGGTCTCTACTCTTAAATGTGGGAAGCGCTCCTTAATGATATTCAACGCATAATCCAAATCTTGGTTATTATTGGTATAAGAGACATGGAAAACCCCTTTATGGGGATCAATCGCTAATGCGACTCTTTCAATTACCGCTTTGATAGCGGCTTTATAAGTTCTAACTGTTTCTAAACTAACCAGTTTCCCATCTCTGGTTAACTCAATAACTGGTTTTAATTTTAAAAAGTTCGCAATCATGCTTTTCGCATTTGATAGACGACCATTTTTAACTAAAGCTGTTAAGTCATTTAAGGTGACATAATAACCAGTCTTTTCTCTTAAAGCCATGACCTTGTCTACAATTGTTTCGACATCATAATCTAACCTTACTAAGCGACATGCTTCTAGAACCATACTACCTAGAATACTAACTGTGGTTCTGGTATCCACGATAGTAACATCGACACCTTCCACCATCTCCTTAGCTAGATGTGCATTCTGATAAGTACCACTTAGTTCTTTCGAGATTGGTAGATAAATGATATTAGTATACCCTAAATCACGAATTCTCTCATACATAGCCACAGTATCGCCAACTGAAGGCTGACTGGTTTTCGGTACCAAATCCGTATTCTTTAACGCTTCATAGAATACCTCATCACCATTTTTCGCAAAATCAGTAAAGACCTTGTCACCTATGAAACAAGGTAAATCGATATAAAAGAGATTATCATAAGTGTGTTTGACATTATATACTGATGATGAACTATCAGTAAGTATCGCTATTTTTTTCATACCTGACTCCTTAACTGGATGTAGATTCTTAAAATATTTATAATCGCTAAATAAAGAAGGGGTAAAGGGTTTATTTGGTAAGAATAAAAGAAGTAAAAGGAGCACACAACATTCTGTTATATTCTTTGATGTTCAAATATTTTGTATTTCAAACTATTTGAACTTAAAACTATTTTAACATAATATTATTAT
>JAAYWZ010000175.1 GCA_012516175.1 Bacilli bacterium | reverse complement strand
AGATAGTAATTCATCTGTTTTAGTATCTAATATCATTTTCCTAACATTATATCTTGACCAAGATAGTGTTAGTGTTGGTATTGTTACTGATATAACATTTCCATCTTTGTCAATTAATTTCATTCTCTCCTTCATATCAAATTGGGCTTGAACTCCAGGATTTGTTTCAAATCTCTCGATAAAGTTTAAGTCTTTTTTTCGTTTAAATAGTTTGTTTAACTCTACATCGTTTCTTATATATCTGTTTAAAGTTGATCTAGTACAAGTGATATTTCTCTCTCTTTTCAAATATTTAAATAAATGATCGATATAATCAAAACTTCTGTTTTTATCTGTTAAAACTTCAAAAATATAATCTCTATGTTCATCTAAATATTTAACTCTGTTTCTTGTTTTTTTGGGTATATCACCATTTAAATATTTCTTGATAGTCTTTCTATCTTTATTTAATTCCTTTGCTAGTTTCGATATATTCACTTTTATTAATCCTTCCTTAAATGCTTTACTAAATAGTAGTAAGTCATCTAATTTTGTTATTTGTTCTAATATTACTTTTGTCATTTTATTCATCACCTTTCCATGATGAATATTGTATCAAAAAAGAGTACCTTTTAGTTATAAGAATTGGGGATTCTTATTTGCACACTATTGGGTACTCTTATTTAACCATTTATATTCCTTATCATTCCAAGTTGGGGTTTCCCATTTCACAAACCTTTTATGCCAGTATTTCTTTTGTTCTGGTGTTAATGAGTGCATTAAGATGTCATATTGATTGATAACCTTAATAGCTGATTTATATTGATCTAATCTATACATTTTCATTTCTGATGATAAATTCCCATATTCCTTGATCATTGTTCTGCGTTCCGGAAGATATCTAGCCCAGTCAATGAATCCTAATTTATCTTTTCTAAAGTAATAAGTTTTACTCATAAGAACCATATTTTTATATATTTTAATCATGTTGTTTGCTTTATTAGCTGTTGAAAAAACACCTACTAGTTTCTCATTTGTTGAATACTTATAATCTGTATTTTTAATTACTAACTCAAATGCAGAATCGTTGTAATTAGAAATACGCTTTCTAACAACTTCCAATAATCTATTATTATCATATGGTTCACGAAGAGATTCTAATAACTCAAGGAGCGTAATGATATCGGCAATATGATTATCAAATAGAGGAATTTCAACTTTGTAAAGTTTAAATTCCCCTATTGTCTTATTAGAATCCATCTTATTTGTTATAATGTCAATTATCCCACCTTCATTATCTTTGATATTTAGTTTTGAATATAGTGATGAGCATACCATCATTCCGTGAAAATCATTAACGTAATAATCAATAATCTTTATATCTGAATATTCTTCATCACCATTAATGCAGTAAACACCTTTTGCTATTTGTTGTAATTATTAAACATTACTTTAAATTTTATTTTTGGTTATAACAGTTTTTTTATTGATGAAAGCCTTTCGTGTTTTATTACTATCTTTCGTGTTCTTATTCGCCTATCGTGTTTTTATTGGGTATAAAAATACAAAAGTCTACAAACCACTT
>JAAYWZ010000174.1 GCA_012516175.1 Bacilli bacterium | reverse complement strand
CTTTAATATCATCTAAAAATCCATTAATCAGTGCATATAAAATACATGTTTGCTTTTCTACAGGTATTGTTTCATGTAAACCTTGTTTTAAAACCTCGATTGTCCGTTCACCCCGCGCTAATTTCGCTTTGGTAGAAGCATCTAAATCGGAACCAAATTGCGCAAAAGCTTCTAATTCATTATAAGTCGCAAGGTCAATCCGAAGAGTACCAGACACTGATTTAATTGCTTTGATTTGGGCAGCCCCACCAACCCGAGAAACAGATAAACCTGCATTAATTGCCGGGCGAATCCCTGAATAAAAGAGGTCCGTTTGTAAGAAAATTTGACCATCTGTAATCGAAATAACATTCGTAGGAATATAAGCGGTGATATCACCGGCTTGGGTTTCAATGATGGGTAAGGCTGTAATCGAACCGCCACCTAATTCATCCTTTAATTTAGCAGCGCGTTCTAATAATCTTGAATGCAAGTAGAAAACATCACCTGGATAAGCTTCCCGCCCTGGCGGTCTTCTTAATAAGAGTGATAATTCTCGATATGCAATTGCATGTTTGGTTAAATCATCATAAATAATTAAGACATCCTTGCCTTGCCACATGAATTCTTCTGCCATCGTTACACCCGCATATGGTGCTAAGAACAGTAAAGGTGCAGGGTCACTAGCGGCAGCACTTACAACAATAGAATATTCCATTGCACCGTATTTTCTTAGTGTCTCCACAACACCAACAACGGTTGATTCTTTTTGACCAATCGCAACATAGATGCAAATGCAGTTTTGACCTTTTTGATGCAGGATTGTATCAACCGCAATCGTGGTTTTACCTGTTTGGCGGTCACCTATAATTAATTCCCGTTGACCTCTTCCAATAGGTACTAAAGCATCAATACATTTAATTCCTGTTTGAAGTGGTTGGTGAACTGGTTTACGAGCCATAACACCAGGAGCTTTTTGTTCAACCACGCGCGTCTTTTTATAATTAATAGGTCCTAATCCATCGATGGGTTGTCCTAAAGGATTAACGACACGACCGATTAATTCTTCACCGACAGGTACTTCGAGAATACGTCCTGTCCGTTTAACGGTGTCACCTTCTTTAATTAAATTGGTTTGTCCTAATAAGATAACCCCTACATGGGTCTTTTCGAGATTTTGGACCATTCCATATACTTCATGGGGAAATTCCAGAAGTTCACCACTCATCGCATTGTCTAAGCCATGAACCAACGCAATGCCATCACCGACACGAATAACAGTACCTACCTCTTTTGTGTCGAATTTGGTTTCATATTGCTTAATCTGTTCTTTGATTAGTGCACTAATCTCAACAGGATTAATTGGCATGGTCTCACCTACTTTCTTATGTATTTCTTAAAATATTGCGTTTTAGATTATTAATTTGATTTTTAATTGAATAATCTAAAACTTCATTTCCAATTAAAAGTTTAATACCACCAATAATGGTATTATCAAGCACATTCTCGATCTTCACTTTGCGGTGGTAACGTTTTGTGAGTTCTTGAATTAATTTGCTTTTTTCTGATTCTGTTAAGGGAATTGTCGTTACAGCGGTAACATGGAGAATCTTATTATATTGGTTGTAGATATTAGTAAACTCTTGTGTTATTAATTCGAGTCCAGTAAATGTATGATTGTCTATTAAGACAAAAAAGAAGTGAAGTAAAGTTGAATTTAACCCCTGACATACAGAGGTTAACACTTCCTTCTTATCTTCATCTATTAAACGTGGATCAGTTAAAATATCATAGAACTTAGAATGTTCCTGAAATAAACTAGTAATGGTAATTAACTCAGTTTTAATCTCTTCAATTTGATGCTTTTCTAAGGCAAGTTCAAACAAAGCTAATGCATATTCTTTAGCATTTTCCTTATTCACCTTACTTACCTACCTCATTTAAGAATTTATCGATCAGGTTACGATTCTTATCCTGATCAATATTTTCTGTTAAGATTTTCTCTGCGGCTAAAAAGGCAAGGTCAACAACTTGGGATTTAAGTTCTTTTTCCACATTAGCTTTTTCTTGCTCGATTTGTTTATTGGCCATTTCAATTATATAGGCAGCTTCTTGTTCAGCTTGCGCTATTATCTCTTCACGACGAGCTTTCGCTTGTTCTTCCGTATTGATAAGAATGGTTTTTGCTTCTTCTTTAGCCTGTTTTAATTCTGCCTCATATTCATCTTTCATGCGAAAAGCTTCTTCTCTAGCCATCCGTGCACTTTCTAACTCATCAATAATGACATCACTACGTTTGGCAAGATATTCTTGCATCGGTTTCCAAACCCATTTCTTTAAGAAATAGAATAGAATAACCGTTGCGATTAATTGGGTAATAAAGGTAATTATATTTGGATATAAGCCACCTTCAACTAGTTGAGATAACTTATTACTTAGTTCGTTCATGATTTGCCTCCTATTATTTTTATTTGAGGCTTATTACTCGAAGCCTATTTTGCGACGAAAATTAAGATGATTGCAATAACTAATGAATAAAGACCTGTAGTTTCTGCAACAGCTTGACCAACTAGCATGGTTGACCGGATAACACCAACTGCTTCAGGTTGCTTTCCTACAGCTTCTGCACCTTTACCAGCAGCGTAACCTTGTCCAATAGCGGGACCAAAACCGGCAATCATCGCAATTCCAGCACCAAGATAAGCAAAAGCCTTATTAGTTATAGTTATATTACTTGCAGTAGTTAATAATGTTGTTAATAAATCTAACATTTTAAGTCCTCCTTTAATTATATTTATCTTAAATTAGTTTGCTGAACTAGAAATGAAAACTGAACTTAATAATATAAACACAAAGGTTTGAATGAATCCTGAAAATAAGTCAAAATAAATATGTAATAATGATGGCGCTATAGTAAGTGGAGTTAATAACTCCATGAATGGACTAGATGTCCCAGCTATTAACGAAAATAAAACATTAAATAAGCCTGATAACCCTGTATAGACAAGCATCATAATTATCACACCACTCAGAATATTACCAAACATCCGTAGCGATAATGTGAACGGAAAGGCTATTTCACCAATGATATTAATTGGTGCGAGTGGTAAAGGCTTAAGTAATCCTGTTATATGACTAATGCCATTATTTTTAATACCATAATACCGGATTAAGAAGAATGTTGTTAATCCAAATGAAAATGTAACAGATAAACTTGATGTAGGTGGTGGGGTAAAACCAAGCAAACCAAAGGTATTAGCACAAAATAAATATACCGCAAGATAAGCGATGTATGGTGCTAAGTTTCGAATTTTTTCACCGCCTAAATCAACGGTAAATTTTTCAATCATCGTCACAAAAATTTCAACTAGTAATATCATGCCTTGAGGTTTCTTCAAGGGGTCACTTTTTTTAATTTTAATATTAATTAGTTTGAATATCACTAATAAAGCGACCGTCAAGATAATAATTGATATTACATGGGGTGTTAATCGGAATAATGAGCTACTTGTACCTTTTAATTGAAAAATTTGTTCACTTTCAATGTAATCAAAACAAAAATGAATTATAATGCCAATAATCGTAATTAATGCTAGAAAACCAAAAATAACTAACACTAGTGACAATATGAATCGCGGAATTTTTTCCCTTGAAATTGCTACATCACTCAAGTTCATTCCCTCCTTCCGCTTTATTCTTTATTAGTAGTGATAAATATATCGCAGCTTTTACAGTCAAAAAGCCTCCAAAAACAATAAACCCATTTAACTTATCATTTTTAAAACTAAAATACAAAACAAAACCATATATAATAAATCGTAATACATAATTAGTAAACGATTGCGAAACTGCTTTGTGCTTATCATCATCTAACTTTAAGATGTTATTTCTTAATAAGTTAAAAGCTAATAGATTAGTCATTGCCCCTAATAAATAACTTAGAGGAAAATGATACCAATCTAAATGGCCAAAAAAAATAATATTTATTAAGGTTAAAATTGAAGAAACAACCGCAATTATTAACCAAGATAATCTGATTATTCTTTGATATACTGCATACATTTCATCCATGGTATCACCTATTTACGGGAGTTAATTTCTTTAAACAGATTACGGAAACTTGCGGCTATTCCTAAGACAATAAAGAGAATCATAAAGATAGGTTTTGTATTAAACTTATTATCAATATATAACCCTAAAGAGATTCCTAATCCTAATGATACAAGAATTGTAACGAAAAAATTAACGATGATACTATAATCCTTAGAAAACTCCTTAAGTTGCGATTCTTTCGATTTCTTCTTATCGATATACTTTTCTCTTAATTCCTCATATGAATATTTTGGTTTCTTATTTTTGTCATCATACATAAGTATCACTCAGTTAATTTTTCTTAAACTGATAAGTCGAAATAGAAAATCTATTTCGACTTATGTACCATGTTAAGAGTTAATTATTTGGTCCCAAAAATGCGGTCTCCTGCATCTCCTAATCCTGGTACGATATAACCTTTATCATTTAAATGTTCATCTAAAGCCGCAATGTAAATTGGCACATCTGGATGAGCTTCTCTTAAGCGTCTAACACCTTCAGGTGCAGCTACTAAACAGACAAATTTAATATTTCTGCCACCCCGTTTTTTAATTAGGCTAATGGCACTTGCGGCACTACCACCTGTTGCGAGCATTGGATCAACAACAATAATTAATCTGTCTTCCAACTTATTAGGAAATTTCGCAAAATACTCCACAGGTTCAAGTGTTTCTTCATTACGATATAGACCAATGTGTCCAACCCGCGCAGAAGGAATTAATTGTAAGATTCCTTCAACCATCCCTAAACCGGCGCGTAAAATCGGACACACACATAACTTTTCACCCGCAAGTTGTTTTGTTTTCATTTTTGCTAGTGGTGTCTCGATTTCAACTTCCTCGAGTTCTAAATCCCGAGTAATCTCATACACCATTAGACCACCAATCTCGTTAACAATTCGGCGAAACTCATTAGTACCTGTATTCTTGTTCCGAATTTGTGTCAACTTATGGACAATTAAAGGGTGGTCAATAACGATTACCTTTGAATCATCAATAACGCGCATTTCTTTACTCCTTTCGTCAATTACACCACCCTACATTCTACCAAAATATGCTAATAATTTCTAGAATTTTATATTATTTTATTTTAAATTTAAATCAGGATATAATGGATAACGTTCTGCGAGTACTTTTACTCGTGTTTTTTGCTTAGCCATGTTGTTATTATCATCTTTGAATTTAAGGGTTTCATAAATAATATCCGCAATTTCTTCCATATCATACGCCGTAAATCCTCTTGTAGTAAGCGCTGCAGTTCCAATCCGGATACCACTAGTGATAAATGGTTTTTCTTCGTCAAAAGGAATCATATTCTTGTTAGTTGTAATACCAACTTCATCAAGGAGATGTTCTGCTTCTTTACCAGTTAGGTTGAAGTTAGTCTTCACATCAACAAGTATCATATGATTATCAGTACCACCAGAAACTAAACGGAATCCTTTTTGTTTGAGTGCTTCCCCTAATACAAAGGCATTATTCTTAACATTCTTCATGTATTCTTTAAATTCTGGCTGCAACGCTTCATAGAAACTAACTGCCTTAGCCGCAATAATGTGCATTAATGGTCCACCTTGCATTCCTGGGAAAACATTGCGGTCTAAATCTTTGGCGTATTTTTCCTTACATAAAATGATGCCACCACGTGGTCCACGTAAAGTCTTATGTGTGGTTGAAGTCACAAAGTCCGCATATGGTACGGGACTCATATGTAGGCCAGCCGCTACTAATCCCGCAATATGAGCCATATCGACCATGAAGTAAGCCCCTACTTCATCCGCGATTTCTTTGAATTTTTTAAAGTTTATTTCTCTTGGATATGCACTGGCTCCAGCAACAATTAACTTTGGTTTAGTTTTATGAGCGATTTCCAATACATTCTCATAATCGATTGTTTCCGTTTCTTTAGATACCCCATAACTCATAAAATTATAACTTTTCCCTGAAAAGTTTAGTGGGTGCCCATGCGTTAAATGTCCCCCATGTGCTAAATCCATCCCTAAAACTGTGTCTCCATGCTCCAGGATAGTCATGTAAGCTCCCATATTAGCCTGACTACCAGAATGTGGTTGAACATTCGCATGTTCTGCCCCAAATAATTGAATTAGTCGTTCCTTCGCTAAATCCTCCACGACATCAACGTTACAACATCCCCCATAGTAACGTTTACCTGGATATCCCTCAGCATACTTGTTAGTTAGAATTGACCCTTGCGCTTCGAGAACTGCCATCGAAACAAAGTTTTCTGAGGCAATCATTTCTAAATTGTTACGCTGGCGATTCAATTCCATTTTTAGACTTTCATAAATAAACGGATCGGTTTTTGCTAAATAACTCATACTATACCCTCCAAAAACTAAATATATAGTCATAAAAAAACGCATATAGCGTTTATTTATGCGTTTTTAATCAAGTTTACTATAAATATTCTTGCTACTAACTTGTGAAAAAAATAATACTCTATATCTATTATATCAAGGATAGCCTTAAAGTCAATTAAATGTTAGGACCTAATATTTAAGGGAAGTATTAATGATAAATAGAAAAAATCCCTCATAAATTACCTTTTCCTACAATTTTTTTCATTGTCGTTTTGTATTATTCATGATAGAATCATTTTAAACACATTAAAGGAGGAATGGTTATGAATCTAGTTCCAACCGTCATTGAACAAACTGGTCGTGGTGAACGAGCTTATGATATTTATTCCCGCTTGCTAAAGGATCGCATTATCTTATTAAGTGGTGAAATTACCGATGAAACTGCAAGTAGTATCATCGCCCAATTACTATTCTTAGCTAGTGAAGACTCAGAAAAAGATATCCACCTATACATCAATAGTCCAGGTGGGGTAATTACAGCGGGAATGGGTATTTTCGATACAATGGAATATATTAAACCTGACGTCTGTACTATTTGTGTGGGGATGGCTGCTTCAATGGCCGCTTTTATCCTTGCCTGCGGAACTAAAGGCAAACGCTATGCCCTACCTAACAGTGAAATCATGATTCACCAACCCATTGGTGGTGTTCAAGGTCAAGCGACAGATATGAAAATTGCAGCCGAACGGATTATCCGAACTAGAGCTCGTATCAATCAAATCCTAGCTGAAAGAACGCATAAACCCTTATCAATAATTGAACATGATACGGAACGCGATTATTTCATGTTTGCTGAAGAAGCATTAGAATATGGTATTATCGATCAAATCATCACAAAGAAACTATAATAAAAGCACATCAGACAACTGATGTGCTTTTTATCATCTATACTGTTATTTTATAGGTTACCCGATTTAAAATTTCAATGTTGTTAGAATTCATGTCATAGTGTCGCATTGTCCATCTTACATAATAAACTTGTAAGAGATACTTACTTAATTGATAGAGGTTTAAAACAATGAATCCATAGTTAATACCTTTAATAATCCGTGCTCTTGAAATAAAAATCTTTCCTAAATAAATATTACTATCTAGATGCAAGTCAGGTAAGAGATTGAATTCAATTAAAAGAATCATAAGTACAAATAATGCGATGTAAATGAAGTATTTCAATATATGATATAAATTCTGTTTAATACTTATCCACCGATTTAAAGGTTTAATATTTATGAGCCCTTTCTTATAAGCCATTACAAGGGCTGTCAGTATTTTTCGATTATATTTACGCATTTATATTTCCTCCACTTCTTAATCTATTCTAACATAGTGGAGGGTAAATGTTAATGATAAGAAAAAATTACCACGTATAAGTAACTATTATAATAACTTACCACTATTAAGATTAGGTGCTAACGCGAGGATATTAGTATCGTAAGAATAAATCTTAGAGTTCTTCACGCGGTAATTGTCAAAGGCAATTTCAATTAATTTATCAATTAACTCACTATAAGACATTCCTTTAGCTTTCCATAAGTAAAATGCCAACGACCCCGGTATGGTATTAATCTCATTAAGATATAATTTATCATCAACTTGATCATATAAATAATCAATTCTTACTACTCCTGATATACCAAGTATTTCGGCTGCTTTTAATGAGATTTCGGCAATCTGTTTCTTTAACTCAGGACTAATTTGTGCAGGTAATTCTCGGCAAGTGCTTTCTATACCTTTACTAGCTTTTGAACGGAGATACTTATCCGCATAACTCAAGATATCATCAAACTGAATGACCCTTTCAATTTCAGAGGTTTGATAATCACCTGGTTTACCTAATACTGAACAATTAAGTTCCATTAAGTTTTGAACCACCGGTTCAACAATCACTTCCGTATCATATTGGAGACTTGAGATTATGGCTTCAATTAACTCATCCTTATTTGCACACTTCTTAATACCGACACTTGAACCAAGGGTTGCTGGTTTCACAATTAAAGGCATTCCTAGTTTTTCACATTCAGAGATAATTCGTTTTTCATCTTGATAAAACTCATACTCATAGAATCCAAAATATGGAACCAAAGGAACTTGATACTCTTTTAATAAAGTCTTAAACTTCCATTTATTCTGATTAAGTGCTGAAGGTAATACAGCACTCCCAACATAAGGGATATTTAATAACTCGCAAAAACTTGAGAGCGTACCATCTTCGCATAGAGCACCATGAACGACTAAAAAGATTAGATCAAGGTCCGTTATTTTTTTTAGTTTGTTTTTGGCAAGCATTAAGAGTTCACGTTTGTTTTGGTTTGGATAGATTAGCACTCGTTTAGCTTTCTTTAAATTTTCCATATTTTTAAAGAACTCAATATCAACCATATCCTCATGGTAATAAAATGTATTATCTTTAGATAAATAGATGGGGATTGGTTGATATTTTAATTTATTCATGTTTTCCATCATCTGAATAGCGGAAATAATTGACACTTCATGTTCAACTGATTTACCCCCAAATAACACTCCTACATTGATTCGCATATTTCCACCTCCAAAACTTATGATTCATTATATTGATCAGGTAAATCATTTTCTAATAATACGGTAAAATCACTTTGAAACTTACTTAAAATGTGTTTAAAGCCATCTTCAAAGCTATTAGTTACATAAATAGAACTAGAGGGATATTGATTATCGATTAACGCATTATAAATTGGTTTTGTTTGTTTCTTACCAACTAATACAACATAGTCGGTACACCGCGCAATTTTCTCGCCAATTCGATAATTCATGGTATATTGTTCCGTACCTAATTCAATTAATCCTGGTGTAATAATAATTCTTGTATTTTTAAACTGATTTAATATATCTAAAGCGTTATTAAATCCTTCATAATTCGCATTAAAGGAATCATCAATTAAACAGTAATGAGGAAATCGTTTTAACTCCAACCGATGTTTTACTGGTTCTAAAGTACTAATTAGATGGATAACTTTTCGTTTATTAATATTTAGATAATCAGCTAAAACAATCCCCGCGAGAATATTACTAATGTTGTGTTTGCCTAATAATTTGGTTTTAAATAGAGATCTTTCACCATTAGGATACCTTACTTCAAACGTACTACCATTTTGGTCATATTTAATATTCAAGGCATAGTAGTCTACATTCTCTTGTTCAATCCCATAAGTTAAAACTTTTACATCGTTTTTTATACGGTAATTTCTGATATAGTAATTATCATAATTTAAGATGGCCAGGGCTCCTTTAGGTAAGGATTCAACTAACTCAAACTTCGTTTTAATAATGTTGGTCAGATTACCAAAGGTTTCTAAATGTTGCGGACCAATAGAAGTAATAATACCTATGTTAGGGAAGACGATATGGCATAATTCCTGAATATCACCAACACGACAAGCTCCCATCTCACACACGAGAAATTCATCAATATTCCTTAAATATTTATTAACAGTGATACAAAGTCCCATAGGGGTATTATATGATTGTGGAGTAATACAAACATTGTATTCTTTTTTCAATATCTCTCCAACAATAACCTTTGTGGATGTTTTTCCAAAACTACCAGTGATACCTACGACCTGGAGATTATTGTGATTAAAAATCTTTTCTCTAGCTTTCTTGACATAATAATCATATAAATAACCCTCAATAGGTAAAACAAGTAAATGAGATAGCATGAAGATGTCATATATCAAGAAGTTATTTATAATCGCTAAAGCCAAAACTGTATCTTCCCATGAGTAGTCTTGTGGTAGTAGATATAGACATCCAATAGAGGAACTAACTAAAAGAATAAAGAAGGCAATAATCAAGCGAATCATTCTATTAGTAAACTTTAACTTTTTCTTTTCTTGTTTAAAGTGAATGAAGAAAAGACTAATAATCATTAATATTCCTTGATGATATACTAATGGTTCTTTTATATTAAGCAATAAGAGGATTAGGGATATTAAAGATATGAGTGAAGGCACAATAATTCTTTTATTGGTTTTATTTTTATATAACCATTTAAAATACTTCCGTAATTCATAATGATTTAGCTGAAAAATATAGATACAGTATAGATATCTAATTATAAAGACATAGAAGAATCCTAAAAAAATAACAATTTTAAGAAGCATTTTCATCCCCTCACTTATCCTCTTTTAAGAAGACATCCAATACCCGTAAAAAATAGGGAAGATTATCGAGATAGGAGAAATGTCCAGCTCCTTTAATTTCAACCACACCAGCATCTGGTATTAATTCCTTCATAATGTAAGCATCTTTAAGAGGAGTTACATAATCATTTGTACCCCACACTAAAAGAGTAGGACATTTGATTTTTGGTAAATCAGTACGTAAGTCTTCATTCACTACTCTCACTAAAACTTGTTTCATTAAGTCATCAGCTTGTTTATAATCATTAGAACCAAACCTTCTTAGTGCCCGTTTCTTATATCTATTTAATATTGGTAATGAGAATAAGCGCCTTAAGAATTTAAATGTATACACTTTAAAGTAATACGTTAAGGGCTTCTTATGGACAATTCCTGCTGAATCAATTAATATTAGTTTTTTAACCTGATTAAATAGAGCGGTATATTTAATTGCCACTCTACCACCAAAAGAGTGACCTATAATGATGGGTGTTTGAATTCTATACTCATCAATTATACCCTTTAGAACTTCAGCATAATCCTGGGTATTATATGGATAGTTAGGCTTATTACTTAAGCCAAACCCCGGCAAATCAACACTATAAACAGTAAACGCATCTTTTAAAAAGTTACGCACATCTTGAAAAGAATTTGAACTTTGTCCCCAACCATGTAAAAGAATTACTGCTTGGTTTCCTTCTCCTGATTTATCCACATAAACACTTATCCCCTTAACATTAACCACCAAACACATCACTTCCTTACTTCAGTATATTCACCATATAAGGATTTTTGCCTAATAAAGTAAAAAAAGGTAAGGATTTATCTTTCTTGATAAATTCTTACCTCTTATAATCATATTCTATTCTATATTTTTTATCACATTGACGATATCTGTGACATATTGTTCACATAACTCTTCTGTTTCAGCTTCAATCATCACCCTTACTACAGGTTCAGTACCGGAAGGTCTAACTAAAACCCTTCCATTACTTCCTAGGATTTTTTCAACCTCTTTAATCTTAGCGATTACTTGTTCAGCTTCCATCACTTTAGTTTTATCTTTAACTTCAACATTCTTTAATAATTGGGGATAACTCTTAAAGCCTTTAGCGAGACTAGATAAACTTTCTTCTTGTTCGACCATAATATTCACTAATTGAACGGCTGTTAGTAATCCATCACCAGTTGTACTATAGTCTAAAAGGATAATGTGACCTGATTGTTCACCACCGATGTTATAACCACTCTTTAACATTTCTTCTAACACATAACGGTCACCAACAGCTGTTTGAACACTCTTTAACTCTAGATCTGTTAAAGCTTTATGTAGACCTATATTACTCATAACAGTAGTAACGATGGTGTCTTGTTTTAAAGTACCTTTTTCTTTAAAATGCTTACCAAAGATGTACATAATGGCATCACCATCAACTACATTACCTTTTTCATCTACCGCAATGAGTCGATCACCATCACCATCAAAGGCGAGCCCCACATCGACTTCATTATCAATGACAAATCTTTGTAAAGTCTCAATATGGGTTGAACCACAATTCACATTAATATTTGTACCATTCGGATTATTGTTGATGAGTAAAACTTCAGCGCCAAGATTAGCAAATAAGTGAGGTGCTAAAAATGAGGTAGCACCATTGGCACAGTCTAAGGCAATTTTTAATCCTTCAAAAGTATTATTTATGGTTTTTTGGAGGTAAGTTAAATATTTATGTTGTCCTTCAAAATAGGATTCAACTACACCAATTTTATCATTTATCGGTCTTTCTAAGTCGTCTGGGGCATCAATTAAAGTTTCCATTTCTAATTCCATATCATCACTTAACTTATACCCATCAGGTCCAAAAACCTTGATACCATTATCGGGATAAGGGTTGTGGGAAGCAGAAATCATAATACCTGCTTGGGCTTCAAGGGCTTTAGTCAAGTAAGCAACTGCAGGAGTAGAGATAACGCCTAAGCGCATGACGTTAACACCGATTGATAATAATCCTGAGATAAGGGCATATTCTAATAATTCCCCAGAAATGCGAGTATCACGACCGATTAATACATTAGCCTTTTCCCGATTTTGCTTAAGGACATGCCCTAAGACACGCCCTAATTTAAACGCTAACTCAGGTGTTAGGGTATTATTAGCCACCCCCCTAATACCATCTGTTCCAAAATACTTTTTCATAATTATTTTCCTCCTCCAAAGTAAATGAAGATGATGATTGTAATAATTACTGCGATAATTTTTAAAAAGAAGGGATTCGTAAAATAGATATTTAAATGTTCTTCGATTATTTCAATTTTGAGTACTTTCCCAATATATTTTGATGGAATTACTAATGTAAGTAACATGTAAAATAGATAAATCACAAACACAAAGGGCATTTTTATTATATTCAGTAAGTAGTTTAAAGGAGTCTCTTCCATCAATATCCTCCTATTCCTTGTTGGATTTAGTAATAATATATTTATCTAAATATAATCGTAAACTCTCTTTTGTAATACCATAGTCTAATTTACCGTTTAAGGCCACGGATAAATTACCTGTTTCTTCAGATACCACAATGGTCAAAGCGTCTGTTTGTTCCGAAAGACCTAGAGCTGCGCGGTGTCTTGTACCTACTTTAGGAGGAAGATTCTCTTCATTCTTAGTGTTTGGTAATACTGCACGAGCGCAGACAACATGGTCACCCCGAATTATTACCGCTCCATCATGAACTGGAGTACTTGGAATAAAGATAGTAGTTAACACTTCACTAGAGACCTTTATACGATAAGGGGTAGCATCTTTGACAAAATCTTCCAATGACTCATTTCTTTCAATCGCAATTAAAGCACCAATTCGCCGTTTAGAAAGATATTCTGTTGACTTGATTAGTTCTTCAATAATAAATTCCTTATCAGTTTTTTCCACATTAACTTTCTTACTAGAACCAGAAACCCGACCAATTCGTTCTAGAATCATCCTTAACTCGGGCGTAATCACAATCGCTAAGAAAATAAGCCAGTTCTCAAATACAACATCAAAAAGTTGTACCATAATATGGAGTTTTAAAAGAAGCGCAATCACATAAAGCAATAAGAAATATAATAATCCCTTAAATATATTAATCGCCCGTGATGATAAAGTAAGAATTCTTAAAATACTATATACAATTAAGAAAATAAAAAAGAAATCTAAAACCTCTCGTATAATATCCATAATCATAAGTCCACCGCCATTTATCCGTGATGTACTGATTATACCATAAATTAACAATAGTTAAAATATAGTAGTTACTGATTAGCTATTTTTAGTTTAACCAAACAAAAAAGAGGATGATTCATTCACCCTCTTATTGGTAAAAAATGGTGTCCTGCAGAGGAATCGAACCTCTGACCCTTTGATTAAAAGTCAAATGCTCTACCGACTGAGCTAGCAGGACACAACATGGTGCCGACTACAGGAATTGAACCCGTAACCTACTGATTACGATTCAGTTGCTCT
>JAAYWZ010000010.1 GCA_012516175.1 Bacilli bacterium | reverse complement strand
GACTATGCCCTAATAATTCTTGCACACTTCTAATATCTGCCCCATTATCAAGTAAATGCGTCGCAAAAGTATGTCTTAACATATGGGGTGAGATACCAGAAATTTTACTACTATGATCGATTAAACGGGTTAAGATATCCCTTACTCCTCTTTGGGAGAGTCGCTTGCCGCGATGATTGAGAAAGAGCACATGGGAATTTGAATGAGCTTTCATTAACAGTTCTTTGCGACTATTATTGATATAGTTTGCTAAGGCTTCCATAGCTGAATCAGTGAGAGGGACTATGCGTTCTTTACTACCCTTTCCTTTAACCACAAGTATTTTTCTTGCTAGATGGATATTACTCAGTTCTAAACTACATAACTCACTAACCCGTAATCCTGAACCATATAATAGTTCAATAATCGCGAGATTTCTTTCACCTAAAAAATCATTCATATCAATGCAATTATAGAGTTCTTCCATTTCTTGCGGATAAAAGAATTTGGGAATTTTCTTATCCTTTTTAGGTAGAGTTAATAACAGAAAGGGATTATCAGTTACATATTCTCTCCCCTGTAAGAACTTAAAAAAACTCCGTAAACTAGAGATTTTTCGCGCTAAACTAGTTTTAGAGAGGTTCTTTTTATGTAAGTAAGCTAAATAACGTCTGGCTACCTTATAGTTAACCTCAGTAATATGCTCAATTCCTTCAAGCGTAAGAAAGGTTTGAAAATCCCGTAAATCAATCTCATAGTTTAATACCGTATGGGGTGAGAAGTTTCGTTCAAAACTTAAATAGTTTTTGAACATGATGATATAATGTTCCATCATCTCACAACCTTATAATTCGTTTTTTAACTGTTCAATAATCGCTAATGATCTTTTCGCATATAACATCTTGCGGTCTTGTTTTTTATGTTTAAACTCTATAGGTGCAATTAGACCAAAGTTCGCATTCATCGGTTGAAATGAACTACTAGAACAACTAGTAATGTAATGACTCATTGCGCCTAGCATTGTTTCTTTAGGGAAACTAACTGCTTCTTGTCCATTAAAGATTCTTGCCATATTGATGCCCGCAACTAATCCTGCCCCAGCACTTTCAACATAACCTTCAACACCAGTTAATTGTCCAGCAAAGAACAGTTTAGGGTTATGCTTATACTGATATGTGGGTAGAAGGTGGAGGGGGGAATTAATGTAACTATTACGATGCATGACACCATAACGCAAGATTTCCGCGTTTTCTAAACCAGGAATCATTCTAATAATACGTTTTTGTTCCGGAAACTTAAGATGGGTTTGAAAACCGACAATATTATACATTGTCTCCGCTGCGTTATCTTGCCTTAGTTGAACTACCGCAAAAGGTCTTTCACCTGTCACAGGATGTTCCAGACCAACCGGTTTCATCGGTCCAAATAGTAATGTTTGCTTACCTCTTTTGGCCATCTCTTCAAAAGGCATACAACCTTCAAAATAGACTTCCTGTTCAAACTCTTTTAATTCTGCCACTTCCGCATTAATCACTGCTTCATAAAAAGCATTAAATTCTTCCTCTGTCATCGGACAATTTAAATAATCAGCACCATCACCTTTATCATAACGACTCTTTCGATACACTTTATCATAATTAATTGTTTCCGCGTCAATGATAGGACTAGCAGCATCATAAAAGTAAAAATAATCAGTACCTAGCAGGTTCTGAATGGCTTGACTTAAGGGTTTACTTGTTAGTGGTCCAGTCGCAATTACGGTAAAACCATCAGGAATACTAGTTATTTCTTCATTAATGATTTCCACATTGGGAAATGATTTAAGGGTATCAGTGATATATTGAGAAAACCCAAATCGGTCAACTGCCAAGGCATCACCAGCAGGAATCCGCAGTTCATCAGCAGCTTGCATGATTAAGGAGTCGAGCCTACGCATTTCTTCTTTTAATAAGCCCACCGCATTTTCTAGATTATTGGATCTAAGGGAATTACTGCATACAAGTTCGGCAAAATATCCTGTTTTATGAGCTTCTGTGCTCTTTTTTGGACGCATTTCAATCAAGCGCACTGGGATACCACGTTTAGCTAATTGATAAGCACATTCACTACCTGCAAGTCCCGCGCCGATTACCTTTACATATTCATTCATCTGTCTTCGCTCCTTTGTTGTACTACTTATTATTTTACCATTTATTGACGTTTTTTAAAGTTTTTTCCTCACCTTTGCTCAAACCCCTTATTTATAAGGTGAAAGGAGGGATGAAGATGGCAAAAGAATTTAGCGCAAAAACCTTAATCCTCGTCTTAGATAATGGTAAAAAAGTGCGCAAATCCATCAAAAACATTGATAGTGCTGTGAGCGAAGATATCCTTGTCCAAGTCGCTAACCTTTATGGAGAACTTAGCACTTATCCATTATTAGAGATTTATGTTGATGAAGATTATCTATTAAATGCTTAGTTTAAGTAAATCGATAAAAAGGAGGTGAAACAATGGAAACAATTAAACTTCAATTAGTATTTGAAACCGCAAATGGGGGTACCTATTCATTGTATGTTGATAACCCTATTAGTGCGATTGCTGAAGCACAAACGGAAATCATGGACTTCGCGAATGCTATTACCGATAATGGTGTGATAACTACGAAAAATGGTAAGCTTGTTGCTTTAAAAGGTGTGAACATCATTAGTCGTACAGTAACTCCTGTGGAAATGGAATAAGAACAACATAAAAAAGGTTACCTAGGTAACCTTTTTGTGTTAATATGAAAGATTCGCAAAAAAATCTTTATCAGTACTTGGACGCACTTTAAGCATTTGGTTTTCCTGTAGGATTAACGTAAAAAAGTTATTGAAATACAGAAGTGTATTTATATTTATATTATATAATGAGAGGATTGAACCAATTG
>JAAYWZ010000173.1 GCA_012516175.1 Bacilli bacterium | reverse complement strand
GCCTAATATCCTCCAAAAGATGAAGCCTGATGATAGTTTACTTGTTTTTATTGGCCCTGAAGGAGGAATAGCGGAAAAAGAACTTTCTCTACTTAAAGAAAATGGATTTATAGTAATATCTTTAGGTAATAGAATACTAAGAACGGAAACAGCACCTTTATTTGTGATGAGTGCCATCGTATATGAATTTGAACTAAGAAAACCATTAACAGAATAGGATGATGATTTGTGCCAACAATTGCGTATTACACCCTTGGATGTAAAGTGAATAATTATGAAACAGAAGCGATTAGTGAATTATTTAAGAAGGCAGGCTATACACGCGTAGATTTTGAAGATATTGCGGATGTTTATGTGATAAATACCTGTACGGTAACAAATACTGGTGATCGTAAAAGTCGTAAGATGATTCGCCAAGCGATTCGTCGCAATCCTGATGCGATTGTTTGTGTAACTGGTTGTTATGCTCAAACAAAGCCCAATGAGATAGCACAAATTGAAGGTGTCGATATCATTATTGGTACTAATGGGCGGGAACGCATCGTAGATTTAGTGGAACAATACCGTAAAAATCGCGAACCCATCACTTTTGTCAAGGATGTTTTTCGCGATGTCGAGTTTGAGAACCTACCAGTA
The DNA here is from genome assembly GCA_012516175.1 of Bacilli bacterium. Classification (GTDB taxonomy): domain Bacteria; phylum Bacillota_I; class Bacilli_A; order Haloplasmatales; family Haloplasmataceae; genus JAAZCR01. The sequence goes on along the minus strand of JAAYWZ010000173.1, from coordinate 6,984 downwards.
ATGTTCTACGAATCACGAACTAGAGCTAATCTTAAGATTCAAGAAGGTTGTTATAATTTTTGTACATTTTGTATTATTCCTTTTGCAAGGGGTAAAATGCGATCAAAAAAACCTGAAGATGTTATTCGTGAAATTCAAAACCTCGTAAATCATGGTCATTTGGAAATTATTTTAACTGGGATACACACTGGTGGGTATGGTGTGGATTTTGATAATTATGACTTAGCAGATTTAATTAGCGATATTGAATCTAATGTTAATGGGATTAAAAGGTTAAGAATCAGTTCAATTGAAATATCGCAAATTAGTGATAAGATGATTAATGTTATGAAGAAATCCAAGATTCTCGCGAATCATCTCCACATCCCCTTACAATCAGGTTCTGACACAGTACTTCAAAGAATGAATCGGAAGTATACTACTAATGAATACTATGCGAAGATTGAGGAGATAAGAAGCCATTTTCCTGACATAGCGATTACTACTGATGTCATTGTAGGGTTTCCTGGTGAAACAGAAGAAGAGTTCCAAGAAACATATTCGTTCATTAAAAAGGTAGGTTACAGTAGTCTCCATGTTTTTCCCTATTCTAAACGTTCAGGAACAAAAGCAGCTAGAATGGCTAACCAAATCCCCGATATTATTAAATCAGTTAGAGTTAATGAATTATTGGCATTGTCAGATGAGTTAGCACAAAAGTATGTAGCTATGTTCCAAGATCAGGTACTAGATGTAATATTTGAGGAAAAGTCCATTGAAGAAAATGAAATATTTATGGTTGGACATTCTTCCAATTATATAAAAGTTAAAGTTAAATATGATGAGAATAAACTTGGAAAAGAGGTACCAGTGTTAATCACTAGAGCTACATATCCCGTTGCGTTTGGTGAAATTATCTAACAAATAATTTACAAAATAGTTTACTTATACAACATTTTACGGTATAATCTTTTTGTATTATTTGTTTGTGTGCGGAAGGAGGGAAAAAACTATGGCAAAAACAATTGTACGTCAAAACGAATCATTAGAAGATGCACTACGTCGTTTTAAGAACGATGTTGCACGTGCAGGTACCCTTTCTGAGGCCCGCAAACGTCAATATTACTTAAAACCTAGTGTAAGCAGAAAAATGAAGGCTCGAGGAAAAAGAGGTTTCTAATGATGACTAAAAACGTTGTCTTAAGGCAACGTTTTTTTGTTTTTCGAAAAATCATTCTATAATGTGATTATTATATATTATAATATAGGTGAGATGTAATGGTTAGTGAACTTTAAAAGTGAAGGTGATAGTATGCGGAAGAAGTATCTAATTGTTGGTGGCGTAGCTGGAGGTGCAAGTTGTGCCACCCGCTTACGCCGTTTGGATGAGCTTGCGGAAATCATTATATTTGAGAAGACGGATTATATTTCTATTTCTACATGTTCAATTCCTTATCATCTTAGTAGAACAATACCAAGGTTAGAGAATTTGGTCCTAATGACACCAGAACGATTTAAGAACCAATATAATATTGATGTTAAAATCAATCATGAAGTTATCACGGTTAACCCTAAGAAAAAAACGATTCTGGTAAAAGATTATCATGATGAAAGAGTATATGAGGAAAACTATGATTATTTGATTCTTGCCCCTGGAGCCGAAGCGCTTGAATTAGAGATACCTGGCAAAGACAAAACCCCTTACTTTCTAATAAGAAATCTCAATGATGTAAGTAGATTAACTCAGTTTATGAGTGATAATCATGTTAAGCATCTTACGGTAATTGGTGGAGGATTTATTGGTCTTGAAATTGTTGAAGCACTAAAATCACTAGATATTAATGTCACTCTGATTGAAAGTCAAGATCATATTCTTAATCTTTTTGATTATGAGATGGCACAGATTTTACATAAAGTCTTACTAGATAATAATGTTCAGCTTTTACTTGATTCAAAAGTGAAATCATTTTCTGAGAATACTGTACAACTTGAAGATAGTAAGACTATTACCACTGATGGTGTTATCTTTGCGGTTGGTATCAAACCCGCGACCGCATTTCTAAAAAACACAGGCATCGAATTAGACAAAAAGGGATATATCATCGTTAATGGGTTTTATCAAACCAATGACCAATTTATCTTTGCGATTGGTGATGCGATTAAGGTTCGCTTTGCGTTAACTAATCTTTATGAACCATTACCGCTTGCTAGCTCAGCGGTAAAACAAGCTCGTTTAGTGGCTGATTATCTCAATGGTTTAGATGTCATAAATAGTGGTTTCATTGGTACTAATGTGATTAAAGTCTTTGATTATACAGCAGCTGTTACTGGGCTAACAGAAAACTATATTAAAAAACGTAAATTAAATTACCAATATGAAACAGTTTATTTAGCTCCAAGTGATAAAGTAAGCATCATGCCTGATGCCCATCCCATCTTTATGAAAGTAATATATGAGAAAAGAACGGGCAAAATTCTTGGTGCTCAAGCAATTGGTAAAGGTTTAGTAGAAAAACGGATTGATGCCTTAAGCGTAGCCCTTAAGTTTGGGGGAACAGTGCGAGATTTACAAGGTTTAGAGTTAGGTTACGCTCCTCCATATAGTACAGTTAAAGACCCTGTAAATCTTATTGGATATATTGGTGATAACTTAAATCGTGGCCGATATAAACAGATTAGTTTTATGAAAGTCAGGGAATTAGTTAATAAACATGCCCAAATCATTGATGTAAGAGAGAAACATGAATATGAAAATGGGCATCTTATTGGTGCGAAGAATATCCCCTTAAGTGAATTACGCTCAAGATTAATGGAAATTGATAAGAGAAAACCAGTTTATGTCCATTGTCGGACAGGAGCACGCTCATACAGTGCTTGTTTAATCTTAAATCAACATGGGTTTAATGCGATTAATATCGCAGGAGGATACTTATTCCTATCATATTATGAGGATACTCAAAGAAGATTGGATAATAATCATCCTAATATATTGTCAAATCCTATCTTTAACTAAGAAAAAAAGCGGGAACTATCCCGCATTTTTTATATCTAATAGATATTATCCTTGTATCTTCCTTGTTTGATTTAGAATTGAAGCGGTATTTTTAAAGTGTAATTTAGCAATCTTAGGTAAGATTTCTTCACCAAAAGTATTAATGAGCATAACAGCTTGGTTTTCGACAATTTTGCTGGCACCTTTATGAAGTTCCATACCAACTGATTTACTAAGTTTGGTAAATTCAACTAAAAACTTATAGCGAGCCATAATCGAAGCACAAGCCACCGAGGCATATTTTGATTCGGCTTTGGTAGTAAAGTATAATTGGTCAGTAAAGTGTGGGTCGTTGGTATATTTGGCAAAATTGGCTTTTGGAGTAAATTGATCAATGATGATAACAGCTTTCGTATTTGTTCTATTTAGAAGGTTTGAAATCGCTTGTTTATGAAGCAGCGCTTTAAGTTTATTTAAGTTCATATCTTTTTTACTCATGACTTCATTATATTTCTTATTATCTACTACAAGGAGTGAATATGGTAATTCTTTATATAATATTGGGGCAATCTTCATAATTTTTTCGTCAGTTAACTCTTTTGAATCCTTAATATCTAACTTTTTTATTACATCGAGTTTATCCTTACTTAAGTAACAACTTACAACTACCACGGGACCAAAATAATCACCTGTACCGACCTCATCACTACCGATGCTTTCTAGATAGAATTCTGGATTAGTGAAGTTTGCCCAAATACTAGCTTCAAGTTCAGCGTTCTTTCCTTGAAATAATACTTTCTTTGATGTATAGGCTGTGATAACACATTCATTAGTTTTGGCAGTAAAGATTACATACAGATTAGTATTTTTAACTAGATAATCTTCATAAAAAACTTTCATCTTCTCAATTGTATCTTCGTTAACTAATAAAGTGCAACTATTCATAATCTACTCCTTGGCATAAACTACTGTTATTTTACCAAAATGTTTGGTAAAATTAAATAGTGTGGAGGTTTAGTTATGAAAACATTAGAAAAAATCCTCGAACTAGATAAAATAATTAATAAGTTAAAAGAATTCGCTAGCACTTCGTTGGGTATAGAAGCCATTAATGAAATTAAAGTAAGCACTGATCTTGCAGAAATCAATAATTCCCTTGAGGAAACAGATGAGGCTTTGAAACTGATTGCTCGTTTAGGGAGTTTACCTTTAGGGGGAATAAGCGATATTCGTCCCTGTGTTAAAAGAGCACAAATCGGGGCAGTCCTATCAATCGAAGAATTAGTTAATATTAGTAGTTTTGCTTATGGTATTAGTCAAATTAAGTTATACTTAGACCGATTAAATAGTGAACGGATAGAATCGGTGTATATAAGTAATTATGTTAATCAACTAGTACCTTTAAGCCAATTGCGTAAAAGAATAGATAGTTGTATTGATATAAATGGTAATATTCTTGATGATGCATCACCTAAATTAAAAGAAATTCGTAGTCAAATTAAAGTGTTAGAAGCACGCATTAGAGAAAAGATGAATCAAATCTTAACTACTAAGAGTAGTTTTTTAACAGATAACATTATTACTATCCGTAATGATCGTTTTGTCGTCCCTGTTAGAGTGGAATATAAGAATACATTCGAAGGTATCGTACATGATATATCCCAAAGTGGCAATACTGTATTTATTGAGCCTAAAGTTGTAGTTGAGTTAAATAATCGGGTTAATACCTTAAAACATGAAGAAAATGAAGAGATTTATCGCATCTTGAAGGAACTATCAGAAGTAGTAAGTAGTGTAAGTGATGAACTTCTCATAAATGCAGAAATAGTTAAACATTTAGATTTTGTTTTTGCGAAGGCTAGATACGCCTTAAATATTAATGGTATAAGACCTAAGTTGAATGACCAAGGTATCATCAAGATCATCAAAGGAAGACACCCCTTAATTAATCCAGAAATAGTGATACCTAACGATGTCTTTCTAGGTGATAAGTATCAAGCAATGATTATTACTGGTCCTAACACTGGTGGGAAAACTGTTACCCTAAAAATGGTAGGACTTCTAACCCTGATGATGCAAACAGGATTATTAGTTCCTTGTAATGAACAGTCTGAGTTAGCAGTTTTTGATAATATATTCGCTGATATTGGTGATGAACAAAGCATTGAGCAGTCATTATCAACATTTTCTAGTCACATGAAAAACATCATCAACATTACCAACAACATCACGATAAACAGTTTAGTCTTACTAGATGAGTTAGGTGCTGGTACCGACCCGAAAGAAGGGGCAGCATTAGCTGAAAGCATTCTTGATTATTTATTAAAGCGAGGCGCAAGAATTATTGCGACGACGCATTATTCTGAACTAAAAACTTACGCTTATAACACAGATAAGGTAATTAATGCCTCAGTAGAGTTTAATGTAGAAACCTTAAGACCAACATATAAACTTCTTATTGGTATTCCTGGTCGAAGCAATGCCTTAGAAATATCGCGACGATTAGGACTAAATGAGAAGATTATTAATCAAGCTAGTTCACGGATTGAAACGGAAAAGACTGATGTTAGTAAACTGATTATACAACTAGAAAATCAAGGTTTATATTTAGACAAATTGATTAATGAAAACGAAGTATTGAAGAAAGAATTACAAAGTCAAATAAATAAGTATCAATCACTAAACGAAGATTTATCAACACAAAGAGAAACTCTAAAAGAAAAGGCTTATCAGGAAGCTCAAAATATCGTAAAAAAAGCGCATAAGGAAGTTGAACTCATCATCGCTGAACTTAAAAGACTCAGGAAAGAACGTGCAGTTGAAGTAAAGGATCATGAATTAAGTGACCTTAAGAGCCGTTTAAAGCATATTGTAGCTACCGATTCAGATGAACCACAATCAAGTACAGCGGATATTTTAAGACCTGGTGATGTAGTAAAAGTACTTACATTAAACCGCACTGGTGAACTAATAGAACAGATTAATGAAGATGAATGGTTAGTGAGACTTGGTAATCTAAGTTCAAGAATAAATAAGCAATATCTTGAGTTAGTTAAACCAAAACAGCAAGAAAAGAAGCGAAAAGAAGAGGCTGAAGTTCGCGTTATTAAGAAGAGCACACCTCATCTTGAACTAGATCTACGGGGGGAACGTTTCGAAGAAGCCCTTATTAAACTCGATAAGTTCATTGATGAAGCACTCATAAATAATATCTCCCAGGTTACCATTATTCATGGACATGGGACAGGAGCTTTACGCAAGGGTGTACAAGAATACCTTAAAAAATGTCCGTATGTAAAAGAATTTCGTTATGGAGGCGAAGGTGAAGGTGGTGTGGGTGTTACGGTAGTGACACTTGCTTAAATAATTCTTTTTCAAGCAAATGTGTTGTATTTTAGAGAGTTTAATCGTATAATAAATTTGTAAAATAACTTAGGAGGTTAAAAGATGGCAGTAACATATGCTGATGAGTCAACATTTAATCAATTAATTGCTAAAGGAACAGTTTTAGTTGATTTTTATGCTGATTGGTGTGGACCATGCAAGCGAATCGCACCAATTCTTGACCAACTTTCAGAAGAACTTACAGATGTTAAAATTGTTAAGGTAAATGTTGACCATAATCGTCCAATTGCGATGAATTATAATGTCATGAGCATTCCAACCCTGATTTTATTTAAAGACGGTCAAATCGTAGCGGAAACATTAGGTTTCCAACCTAAAGAACAATTAAAAGCATGGATTAATGCGAATAAGTAAGCATAAAAGGATTTGAGCAATCAAATCCTTTTATGCTATTAAGTAATTATGAAAAAAAACTATATTTTTTTCTTTAAATTGATATAATGATAGTGATAACTGTAATAGGAAGTGATATTAATGATAACCCCTTCATTATATAAAGACTTTATAAATTATGTTAATGAAAATCATCAACTTATATCATATTTGGAAGAATCACAATCCATCTTAAATGATTATGTCGCTCCAATTATTAAAGCATTATACTATCT
>JAAYWZ010000172.1 GCA_012516175.1 Bacilli bacterium | reverse complement strand
TAGTTAATAATATTAATAATGTAGGAATATTTAAAAAGTAATGAGAAGGTGTACTATGGATATTCTAAAACCTCTTTATGAACGTGTAGTTGAAAAGAATATGCATGAAGTAGAGTATCTACAAGCAGTTAGTGAAGTCTTAGATTCTTTAGAATGTGTAGTTAGGAAACATCCTGAGTTCATTGAGCAAGGTGTATTTGAACGATTAGTTGAACCTGAACGACAAATAATGTTTCGTGTTACATGGGTTGATGATCAAGGGAGAGTGCAAGTTAATCGTGGTTATCGCATTCAACATAGTAGTGTTATCGGACCATATAAAGGTGGGATTAGATTTCATCCATCCGTAAACTTAAGTATTATGAAGTGTCTAGCCTTTGAACAAACATTAAAAAATGCTTTAACAGGCTTACATTTAGGTGGAGGAAAAGGTGGAAGTGATTTTGATCCTAAAGGTAAGAGCGATGGGGAAATTATGCGGTTCTGCCAGAGTTTTATGACCGAACTATATCGGCACATTGGCTCAGAAACAGATATACCTGCAGGAGATATTGGTGTAGGGATGCGGGAAATAGGTTATATGTATGGAACGTATAAGAAGTTAACTAATGAAGTCAATGGTGCTTTTACAGGCAAGGGATTGAGTTATGGTGGTAGTCTTGTCAGAAAAGAAGCTACTGGTTATGGTTTATGTTACTTTATGGAAGAGTACTTAAATAATAACGGATTATCATTTACGGATAGTAGAGTAGTTATTTCTGGTAGTGGTAATGTGGCTATCCATGCTGCGGAAAAAGTGATTAGTTTAGGCGGAAGAGTGGTCGCATTAAGTGATTCAAATGGTGTTATAAGAGATGAAAAGGGAATTGACTTAGATGTAATTAAAGAAATAAAACTTGTTAAACGAGAACGAATTAAAGCTTATTTAAACTATCATCAAGAAGCTACTTATTATGATTATCCTAAAGCGATTTGGTCCATACCTTGTGATATAGCTCTACCATGTGCAACCCAAAATGAACTGGATTTAGATGATGCGATTAATCTTGTTAAGAATGGCTGCAAGGCTATTGGTGAAGGTGCTAATATGCCTTCAACAAGGGAAGCTATCCATTATTTCCTCGATAATAAAGTATTATTTGCACCTGCGAAAGCAGCAAATGCTGGTGGAGTTGCTTGTGGTGGCTTAGAAATGACGCAAAATAGTATGCGGTTAAATTGGTCATTTAATGAGGTTGACCATAAGTTAAAGGAGATTATGATTAACATTTATCGGAATATTACTGAGTGTTCTAAAGAATTTGATGAGGAAGGTAACTTAGTATTAGGTGCCAACATATATGGATTTTTAAAAGTCGCAGATGCGATGGTCGCCCAAGGAATTATATAATACAAAAAAGAGGATATTCGTTTAGAAATATCCTCTTTATTATGGCGGGACGTAAGGGACTCGAACCCCTAACCGACGGCTTAGAAGGCCGTTGCTCTATCCTGTTGAGCTAACGCCCCAAGACAAAAGATATTTTACTATAGATTTTTGATAAAATCAATAGGTTTTTATATTTTATTACCTTTACCAGTATTTTATGCAGATTACTTTTTTTCACTTATTTTGTCTAATGCCTCATTAAATTATAATAAGTGAATAATAATAATTGATGGTAAAATCTGTTAATTGAGGGGTTATTATGGATAAAATACTGGTATTCCCTAAGCAAGAGCTTAGGTGTTATTATGAAGGTATTAAATGTTTCAATAACAAGCAATATGCTAGAGCTCTAGCTTTATTTGATAAAGCTAAAGAAATAGAAACATTACATCAGGAATGTTTAAAATATATCATCGAATGCCATATTGAGTTACATCATTTTGATGAGGTATATCGGATAATCGAAAATGAATTCATTGACCAAAACCTTGATGAAGAGTATTTAATCAAGAAATACTTATACACCATGGTATTAGAGGAACAGTATCTAGAAGCGTTAGAATTGATTAAAATCTATCAGAATAATTTTTATAGTTCTCCTGATTTAAAAAAATATCTTATGGAGTTATCTAAAATAATTAATGATAAATTGAATCATAATGAAATTGACTTCATGAAATACTTATTAAGCGATGCCTTTGAAGATCATTTAGAAATTATCTTTAATCTTGATAAATTGAATGCAAGTAAATATATTATTGAGATTGAAGCCTTCCTAACAAACCCTGATGTGGATGCTTTTGTAAAATATACTTTATTAGCATATTTAATGGAAAACAAGTTAATTAACCGAATTAAGTATACTAATTACTTTAAGGAAACTTTTATCATCGATCAACAAAACTTTGTGAACCTTTTTAATCAACCAATTTTTCATGAACCAGTGGAGATTGTTTATAAGCAAATTCGTGATAGCACGATTAAAAAGAGTTATATAAAGAATCTATGGACGGATTTTTGTGTTAAGTATTATCCTCATATTATTTTAGATTTAAGAGTAGCTTGTGCTTTCCTTCATGGGTATATTTTAAAGTCATTAAATATGCAGTATAATATTGATAACATCAGCATGCAATATCAGGTAGATATCAATAGATTATTACATTATTTTCAAGTTTAATTCTTTTACAATCAATAAAGATATGTTATAATAACTAAATGTATGAATATTAGTATGGAGGTCTATTTATGACGGTAAAATTTGAAAAAATCGAAGAAAATAAAGTTAAGCTTACAATTACAGTAGAAGCTGAAGAATTTAACAAAGCATTAGATGTTGCTTTTGAAAAAGTTGTAAAGGATGTTAGTCTACCTGGTTTCCGTAAGGGAAAAGTACCCCGTCCGCTTTTCGAAAGACGTTTTGGTGAAGCTGTATTATATGAAGAAGCAATTAATTATTTAATTCCTAGAGTATATCCTAAAGCTGTTGAAGAAGCTAATATTGAGCCTGTAGCTCAACCTGAAATCGATATACCAAATCCTGAAGAGATGGGCAAGAATAAACCATTCACTTTCAGTGCAACTGTAGTGATTAAACCAGAAGTAACTTTAGGTGATTATAAAGGAATTGAAGTAAAGCAATTATCTACTGAAGTTACCGATGATGAAGTTAACGAAGAAATTGAAAAACTATTAAATCAACATGCGGAATTAGTATTAAAAGAAGCACCTGCTGAAAATGGTGATACAGTTATCATCGATTTTGAAGGGTTCAAAGATGGTGTCGCATTTGAAGGTGGTAAAGGAACCAATTATTCCTTAAAATTAGGTTCACAAACCTTTATTCCTGGTTTTGAGGAACAATTAATTGGCATAAAAGCTGGTGAAGAACGTAAGATTACTGTTACCTTCCCAGAAGATTATCATAGTGAAGACTTAAAAGGACAAGAAGTAACCTTTAATGTAGTATGCCATGAAGTAAAAGCTGAACAAAAACCAGAGTTAGATGATGATTTCGTGAAAGAATTAAATCGAGAAAATGTCAATACTGTTGAAGAATTGCGTAATAGTATTCGGGAAACTTTCAAAACAAGAAAAGAACAAGATGCTAAGAACCATCTAATTGACACTGTTGTTGATGTTGCTGCTAATAATGCTCAAATCAATATCCCTGAAGTCATGATTGAAAATGAAACAGAAGAAATGATTCATAGCACGGAACATCGTTTTGAACATCAAGGCATTAACTTCGATTTATACTTACAATACATTGGTAGTAGCCGTGAACAATTAAAAGAACAATTCAAGAAAGAAGCAGAAAAACGTATTAGATATAATTTAACACTTGAAAAGATTGCAGAAGTTGAAAACATCCAAGTAACAGAAGAAGAATTAAATGAAGAATTAAAGAATATTGCGGATTACTATAAGATGGATGTTGAAGAAGTTAAGAAAGCCTTCCCTAATACTAAAGAAATTGAAGATACAATTAGAATACGCAAAGCAGTAGATTTCCTAGTAGATAATGCAGTAAAACTATAGTCCCCACAGGTGCAAAAGTCCTTTGATTTTGGTGCTTTTGTACCTTTTATACTAGAGAGGTGATAAAATATGAGTAAGCAACATCGTGAGATTACTTGCTCCTTCTGTGGGCGTTCTACCCATGAAGTAAATCGAATCATCTATGGTGATGACGTATATATTTGTGATCAATGCGTTTATATGTGCATGGATATGTTAAAACGGGATGCCTGGGATGATTTAAGTGACAAAAAGAAAAATACCATTGACAAGAATAAGATACCTAAACCACAAGAAATATATGAATTCTTAAATGAATATGTCATTGGTCAAGATAAAGTAAAAAAGATACTATCTGTAGCTGTTTATAACCATTATAAACGCTTATTAAATAATGATAATGAAGAGGATGATGAAGTTGAAATTGAAAAGAGTAACATCCTCTTAATAGGGAAAACCGGTAGTGGGAAAACCCTCTTAGCGCAAACCCTCGCTAAGATGCTCGATGTACCATTTGCGATTAGCGATGCGACCAGTTTAACTGAAGCAGGATATGTCGGTGAAGACGTTGAAAACATCCTCTTACGGCTAATTCAAGCAGCTGATTGGGATATTGAAAAGGCTGAACGAGGGATTGTCTTCATAGATGAAATTGATAAGATTAGTCGTAAATCAGAGAATCCTTCCATTACCCGTGATGTTAGTGGTGAGGGAGTCCAACAAGCTCTCCTTAAAATTCTTGAAGGTACAGTCGCAAATGTTCCACCTCAAGGCGGAAGAAAACATCCGAACCAAGAATTCATTCAATTCAATACGAAGAATGTTCTCTTTATCTGTGGTGGTGCGTTTGAAGGGATTGAAGACATCGTTAAGCGCCGTTTAGGTCGAAAAGTTATTGGTTTTAATCAAGATTTAGATAACACTAAAGCCAATGATGAAGATGTCTGGCAACATATCGAACATGAAGATTTATTAAAATATGGTTTAATCCCGGAATTAGTTGGTCGATTGCCGGTTTTAGGGATCCTAAATCCTTTATCTGAAGATGATTTAGTGAGAGTTTTAACCGAACCCAAAAATGCACTTGTTAAACAATACCAAAAACTCTTTAAGTTTGAAGGTGTTGATTTAGTATTTGAAGATGAAGCATTACGTTCAATCGCTAAAGAAGCGATTAAACGTAAGACTGGTGCCAGAGGTTTAAGAAGCATAATTGAAAACATCATGAATCAAATTATGTTTGAACTTCCTTCTAAACATAACTTGAAAAAATGTATTATAACTAAAGAAGTAATCCAAAATAATGAAGAACCTAAGTATATTTATCGAGACACACAAACACCTCAAAAAATCAAAAAAACGAGTTAAGCATTTCTATTGTATTACCCCACTAAACAAGATACAATGAAATTACTAAATATTAAATATGGAGGGGAAATGCGAAATGATAAAACCCAATGAGATTCAAGAATTAAATCTCCCGATGATTGCGATTCGCGGTGTTGTCATCCTTCCACACAATGAAATGCGACTTGATGTTGGTAGGGACTCAAGTGTAAGAGCGCTTATTGAGTCAGAACAATTTGATGGTAATATAGTTCTCGTAAACCAAAAGGACCCAATTATTGATAATCCTAAACCTGAAGACTTATATAAAGTCGGTGTTGTCTGTAAAGTTTTAATGAAGATTAAGCAACCTAATGGCAATTACAAGGTTAAAGTCAAGGGTTTAGTAAGGGCTAGTGTTGAAGAATACTTACAAGAAGAGCCTTTCTTCATGGCGAATATCAGAACCTTACCATCAATTTCAGCTAATACGGAAAAAGAGATGGCATTAATAAAGATGCTTATTAATACAGTAGTAGAAAATGCTGATATTCTCTTTATGATGCCAAGAGAAGTCATCTCTTCGATTCAAGGAAATACTACCGCTGAAAAGGTAAGTGACATCATTGCGTTTAACTTAAGAATGACAGAAAACAGCAAGCAAAAATATGTGGAAATGCTTGATGTCAATGAGCGGATGGAAAATCTCTTAGTTGATATCGAAAAAACGAAACAAGCAGCGCAAATTGAAGAGAAGATTGCCCAAGAAGTTAAGAAGAACATCGAAGAAAACCAACGCGAATACATCTTGAGAGAAAAGATGAAAGTTATCCAAGATGAACTTGGTGAACGAGCTACCAAAGAAACCGAAATCCAAAAACTAAGAGAAGCGATTGAAAAAGCTGGCATGCCTGAGCAAACCAAGAACAAGGCACTAGATGAACTTCGTCGTTATGAGGCAATACCAAATTACTCAAGTGAAGCTAATATTATTAGAACATATCTTGATTGGTTAATTGCCCTACCTTGGAGTAAAGCTAGTGAAGAAAATAATGACATAAAACGTGCCGAAGAAATCCTGGAAGCGGAGCACTATGGCTTAGAAAAAGTTAAAGAAAGAATTATCGAATATCTAGCTGTAAAAGTAATGACAGGCAAAACACCACCAACTATTCTCTGTTTAGTTGGTCCTCCAGGTGTTGGTAAGACCTCCTTAGCCCGCAGTGTTGCGCATGCTTTAAACCGGAAGTTCGTCAAGGTATCTCTTGGTGGTGTGAAGGATGAAGCAGAAATTCGCGGTCACAGAAGGACTTATATTGGCGCGATGCCTGGTCGTATCATTCAAGAAATGAAGGTTGCTGGCGTAAATAACCCTGTCTTCCTCTTGGATGAAATTGACAAGTTATCCAGTGATTATAAAGGTGACCCTGCTAGCGCAATGTTAGAAGTTCTTGACCCTGAGCAAAATAAATTCTTTAGTGATCACTTCATTGAAGATCCTTTTGATTTATCAAAGGTACTTTTCATTGCGACAGCCAACTACTTAGGCAACATTCCTGCACCACTTCGTGATCGGATGGAAATCGTTGAGTTAAGTAGTTATACCGAAATTGAAAAGTATCATATTGCGCGTAATCATTTAATTCCTAAACAACTAGCAATGCATGGTTTAAATAGCAACCAAGTGGAAATCACTGATGATGCAATCTATAAGATTATTCGTTCCTATACCCGTGAAGCAGGTGTACGTAACCTTGAACGAAACATCGGCTCATTATGCCGTAAAGCTACGAAGGATATCCTTACCCAAAAACATGACAAAGTGGTATTTACTGAAGTAAATATAAAGGAATACTTAGGTAAGGAAATCTTCTTCCATACGAAGAGCGGCGATCAAAATGTTGTCGGTGTTGTTAATGGTTTAGCCTATACTCCTTATGGTGGCGATACTTTACCTGTTGAAGTTACTTACTTCAAAGGTTCAGGTAAGTTAATGCTTACTGGTCAATTAGGCGATGTCATGAAAGAAAGTGCGCAAGCAGCTTTCAGTTATGTACGTGCTAATGCGGATAAATACAATATTGATGATAAAATCTTCCAAGAAAATGATATCCATATCCATGTACCTGAAGGTGCCATCCCTAAAGATGGTCCAAGTGCGGGGATTACGATGGCAACCGCAATCCTTTCTGCCTTAACCAATCGGAAGGTAGACCACTCTGTTGGTATGACTGGTGAAATCACCTTAAGAGGTCGGGTGCTTCCAATCGGTGGTTTAAAAGAAAAATCTATTGCGGCACATCGTTCTGGATTAAAAACCGTCATTATTCCACGTGAAAATGAACGTGATTTAGAAGATGTACCTGAAGTGGTAAGAAAAGAATTAAAATTCGTTTTAGTTAACGACATCAGCGAAGTCTTTGAAGTAGCACTCTTGTGATATTATGAATGTGACGAAAGCTGAACTAGTCGTCATGGCAGTAAAAGAGGAGCATTATCCTACCAATGGTCTTCCTGAGGTAATGTTTTTAGGAAGAAGTAACGTAGGTAAATCCTCTTTTATTAATGCCTTGGTTAATCGGAAAAATCTAGCTTACACCTCAAGTACACCGGGTAAAACCCGTACTTTAAACTTCTATAATGTGAATGATACTTTATACTTCGTTGATGTCCCAGGTTACGGTTATGCCAAAGTATCGAAACAAGAACGCCAACGTTTTGGTCAAATGATTGAGAATTATCTAACTAAACGTAAGACACTTAAACTTGCAGTTTTGTTAGTTGATTTTCGCCATGAGCCAACTGAAGATGATATCTTGATGTATAATTATCTAAAGTACCATAACATTAAAACATTAATCGTTGGGACGAAAGCAGATAAGGTTGGCGTGACAAGGCAACCTCGTCATTTAAAAATGCTTAGAGATACGTTAGATTTAACAGATACTGATGAATTAATACCTTTTTCCTCCGTAACCAAGTATAACCGTGATAAAGTTTGGGAAATAATTCTAGAAAATATATAAAGCCTATTTAGTGATAGATTAAATAGGCTTTTTAATTGTTAAAGTTCAAGTATATGTGCTTTTTTAATAGTTTCTATCAATGGTATCTAGATTATTAAATCATTTTTTTTTATAATTATACTAGAAGTCAAGTTAAATATTATACTTGTACATAGTGATATTACATATAAGTTCATAAAACAAGGGCATATTAGGTGTAAAATATGGAAAGAAATAAAGATGTTTTAAGACGAGAAGAGATTAAAATACATTCTGATGGAAATGACACTATAAGCGCAACATAATTGGGTAATATATTATTTTCTATGGAAGCAATTTCGCAAAAGCTAACTAATAAAATGTTTTTAGATAGTAAATCAATGGTATTTTTCGATTCTATTGAAAAAGGTAGTATTATTTTAAACCTATATGCTGAGTATTATATAAACATGGATAAACTATCTAATTA